>JAZRCL010000063.1:0-5318 GCA_045659745.1 Eubacteriales bacterium | reverse complement strand
AAGCAATCCGCCCGTGTCGCACGCGTCGCCGCAGAAAAAGTGAGCGTTTTGTATTCCGTTTATGGCTGCATTTTTCTTCGCGCACTCCACTGCCTCGGGCACTATCTCAATGCCGACGAGCATTTTCGTCTTGTCCGCGATTGAAAGACAGATAGTTCCCGCGCCGCAGTAAAGGTCGCAGAGTATCTCGTTGCCCACAAGGCTCGCGCGCTCTGCCGCAAGTCCGTAGAGCAGCTCCGCCGCGTCGTGATTTACCTGATAAAACGAGCCTGCGCTTATCTGAAAATCAAGACCGCAAAGTCTGTCCACAATATAATCTCTGCCGCCTATGCGCTCAAATTTGTCGCCGAGAATGACGTTGGTGTTTTTCTTATTTATATTGAGCATAACCGAGGCAATTCGAGGGAATTTCGCAGTTGCTTCTCTTGCAAAAATCTCGGCTTTGGGAAGCCTATCCGCATTTATAACAAGGCAGAGCATGATCTCGCCAGTCTGTTTGCCCTCGCGGATATAAACGTGGCGTAAAACTCCCTTGCAGGTCTCCTCGTCGTACGCGGAAATACCGTTTTTATCGACAAAATCAAGTGTGAACGCAACTATCTCCGAGAATATCTCGGGCTGGAGCATACACTTGTCAGCAGGGATAAGTGAGTGAGTTTTCGCCGCAAAAAATCCCGCCTTGATACCGTTTTTAGTCTGACGCACTGGGTACTGCGCCTTGTTTCTATATCCCGCGGTCTGCCCTGTTGTGCGGGTGTTTTCCACCTCAACCTCGGGCAGCCCTGCCTTGCGAAAGACGCTTTTTACGTAATCTCTTTTTATTTCAAGCTCGTGCTCATATTTGAGGTTTCGGTAGCAACAGCCTCCGCAGGACGCGGGCGCGTCGCAAAGCGGCGCAGGATCGCGCTTTTCCGACGGCTGTATTACCTCCTCAAGTCTACACACGAGGTAGTTTTTCGTGACTTTTATGACCTTTGCTTGCACCATATCACCAATAACCGCACCCGTCACGAACACGGTCATGCCGTCTTGTGTGTGCGCTATTCCCGCGCCGAGATTGTTCATGTCGGTTATGTCAAGGGTGAGCAGGTCGTTCTTTTTTATATTGTTCATTTAGATATAGTATTCTTTCTTGTTCTCAAGGCAAAGACAGCCGAGACGACCGCCGCGAGCCACGCCGCAGTCAATGTCTATGGAGTTGTTGCCGTAGAATATTCTGTCCTCGCCACCGTTGTCGGACGTCGTGGGGTTGTGTCCGACGATGATTATCTTATCGTCGTAATATCTCTTTGTAAGGTCAAGAGCCTCGCCGAAAAAGTCCTCGGGATCAAGGGCATCGAGGTCAATGTCGGGCGTAAAGTTCGCAATTCCCGCGTGAACGAGCAGATAATCCTGTCCGCCAACCGTCACCTCTTCGTAAAGTGCCATGTCAGAGAGGTAGTCTATAACTCCCTCGCGCGCGTCTTCATCAAGCTCGCGGAACGCAGCAAGAGTCACAGCGCCGCCGTCTGCCGACCACTCGGTCATCTCGGAGATAAACTCTGCCGAGGGTCTGTCGCCACTCTCAAGCATTTTGGAAAAGCCAGAAAGCATTCTGACCGCGCGGAAATCGTGCTCGCCTACGACACAGTACACGTTATATCTGACGCTTATATCGTTTATAAGCTCCATTGAGTCCTCGCCATAGTCCACAATGTCGCCGAGAATATACATTATGTCCGTATCCTTGAATTTTATTGTCTCAAGAAGAGCCTTAAAGCTCTCGTAATCGCCGTGAATATTTGATACTACGTATGTCATTTTTTACTCCTTTATATAACCTCTACTCTGTCAGAGAAGAAAATTTCAATATCCGCGTCGGGGCAGAGTGTCTTTGCCTGCTCCGATAAAAATTCAGTGACGGGATACTCGGTATAAAAATGTCCCGCGCAGACAAGGTTCATATCATACTCTCCCGCCGATATGGTCTGGTGATATTTCAGCTCGCCCGTGAGGTATGTATCAGCACCCACAGTACGACCGACGTATATATCCTCGCCGCCCGAACCGCCGATAAGCGCAATTTTCTTTGCCTTTTTGCCGCAATTCGAGAGCGATACGCAAGGCGCACCGAGCGCGAATTTTACAAGACGCGCAAAAGCGTCTGGTTCCATCTCCTCGGGAAGCTCGCCCACGCGGACTATACCATCGTATCCCACCGTCTCAATATTTTCAAGACCCAGCTTTGCGGCAAGTATATCGTTCACGCCGCCCTCGACCGCATCAAGACGCGTATGGAAGGTCATTACCGCGATGTCATTCTTGATAAGCTTTATTGCGCGCTCGCCGTTGGGATTTTCAACGCTAACCTCTCCAACGCCCTTGAAAAACAGAGGGTGATGGGCGAGTATTACGTCTGCCTTTTCCTTTATAGCACGGTCTATGACCTCGTCGGTCACGTCAAGGGATATAATTATTTTCTTTACCTCATTTTCAGCATTGGGGCAGACCTCAAGTCCGTCGTGGTCCCACTCGCAGGAAAGCTCGCGGGGTATTATTTTGCTAAGTTCTTTGTAAAATTCAAGTGTTTTCATATTTTTTCTCCGTCAATGTATTTTGTAAGCTCATCTATGAGCTTGTCCTCACCCGTGCAGTCAAGCCCGCCGAGCAGTCTTCCCTGCCGTCTTGTCTCAAGCATATAAATCAATCTTTTTATATATGTCTCCGCTCCGTCGGGTTTGCGCTTGAGATTGAGTCTGCCGATATAATGCTCAACATCTGTCAGCTCTCTCTTTATTCCGTCAAACTCCGCGACGATTATTCTGTAAATTCTGTCGTCTCGCTCGCCCTCACGCAGAATAGTCTCGTCAACTATCTCAAAGCCCTGCTCGCACAGATAACGCGAAAGTATCTCTCCGTGTGTCATAGGCTGGAGAATAAGGCGTATTTTTTTGTTTCTTACCCACGGCGCGCGGTCAATTATTCTGACTATAAGCTCGCCACCCATACCGAGTACGGTGATGCAGTCGGGAGCAAAGTTCTCAACTCCGTCAAGTCCGTCGGATCTTTGCGCGATAACCTTGTCGCTCACTCCGTAAGATATTATGTTTTTTCTCGCCGCTTCAACGGGGCCGAGGTTTATATCAGACGCTAAAGCACGCTGTATCCTGCCCGTCTGCGCAAGATGTATTGGCAGATACGCGTGATCGCTTCCTATATCCGCAAGTATCGCGTCCTGCGGTACAAAGTCTGCCGCCGCAAGAAGTCTTTTGTTAATTATGTATTTTTGCATAGTCCCACCGAACAATGTAATTTTCAAAGAAAAAGGGGTCGGCGGCGGACAAACGTCAAGCCGCCGGCCCTATGACCGATTACTTATTTCCAAGATAAGAATTTATCTTCTCTACAAGCGCATCGGGGTCAGTGCCGTGTACTGCGCACGCTTCCTCAATGGACTCACCGCGAGAAGCAGGGCAGCCGAGACAGTGCATGCCTATCTCAAAGAAAAACTCTGCTGTGCCTGTGTCATAATCAAGGATATCACCGATTATGGATTTCTTTGTTACTACCATTTTGTTCTCCTTTCCGAAACCAAATAAGATTTCGATATGATATAATAATACAATATCATTATAATTAGTTTATGAGTAAAAGTCAAGTGCCGACACACGCTTTTTTCTGTGTCTTTAGGTAATATTTTCCTTTATATGCATAGGTTAAACGCATTTTTTCAATTTTATGAAATTTTTTCTTGCAAATGTCTAAAACTTATGATATAATATAAAAGTTAAATGTAAAATGGAAAATTATGACTTGATTTTAGGAGGATTACCCACGTGATAATCGCACTTGAAGAAGCAAAATATAAGCTTATAGCACTCCGCACAGACGTCAGGGAGCTTGAGCAGGCTCTCCGTATTGCTGACCTTACACAAAAGGCAGAGGAGCTTGAGGCACAGACTCTCGATCCTAATTTTTGGAACAATCCCAGCGTGGCGAATAAAATAACGCAGGAGATAAAGCAGTCCCGCGACACTATCGAGAGATACGAAAAACTCTGCTCGCGTCTTGAGGACGCAATAGCTCTTGCCGAAATGGCTATCGAGGAGAACGACGAGGATAGCGTAGACGAGGTCGTCAGCGAGCTTGCAGAGATAGAAGAAGAAACAGAAAAAGAAAGAATTTCCGTGCTTTTGTGCGGTCAGTATGATAAGAACAACGCCATAGTCTCCTTCCACCCTGGTGCGGGCGGCACGGAGGCACAGGACTGGGCGCAGATGCTCTACCGAATGATTAACCGCTGGGCAGAAAAGGCGGGCTTTAAGGTTAAGCTCATCGACTGGCTTGACGGCGACGCGGCAGGTATAAAGTCCGCTACTATCACCGTTGAGGGACTCAACGCATACGGATACCTCAAGAGTGAGAACGGAGTTCACCGTCTCGTTCGTGTCTCCCCCTTTGACGCGGCAGGCAGACGTCAGACGTCCTTTGCATCCATCGAGGTAATGCCCGAGTTTGACGAGGTTGACGACATTGTCCTCAAGGAAGAGGATCTTGAAATAACCGCGCACCGTTCGTCCGGTGCGGGCGGTCAGCACATCAACAAGACCGACTCGGCTATCCGTATAGTTCACAAGCCCACCGGTATCGTTGTCGGCTGTCAGACCGAGAGATCACAGCTTCAGAACAAGGAAACCGCAATGAAGATGCTCAAGGCAAAGCTCATGGAGATAAAGCTCCGCGAGAGACTTGATACCATTGAGGAAATCCAGGGCAACAAGACCAACATTGAGTGGGGCTCGCAGATCCGCTCGTACGTATTTATGCCCTACACACTGGCAAAGGACACGCGCACAGGCTACGAGGACGGTAATATTCAGTCTGTTATGGACGGAAATATCGACGGCTTTATCAACGCGTACCTTAAGATGAATTCGGCGTATAACTAATTATAACAATAGAAAACTCCTTCCCGACGGGAAGGAGTTTTATTTTTATTCAGTTATCTTCAAGCTAAACGCAGGCGCGGGGAGGTTGTTGCCGCCGCGGAGGGTTGCGTTTTCGGGGGTGATTATTGAAAAATACGCGTAATTTACGCGCGCAATATCGTCGGCACTTGTGCCCCCGGGCAGCTCGACTGACACTCTGCAACGGCTGCTTATTGTCGCCCTGCAAGAAACCTGCGCATCGCGCTCGCCGATTGAGAATCCCTGCACTTCTTTTTCAAGACTGCTCACGGGGTCAAGACCGCTGACGCAAAGTCCCGCCGAGACGTTGATAAAATCAATCTCAATCTTGCTCTTGTCCGCGGAAAGTCTTGCAGATATCGGCATAGGCGA
>JAZRCL010000062.1:0-39991 GCA_045659745.1 Eubacteriales bacterium | reverse complement strand
GACAAGCTTCTCCGACCTCTATTTTGCACTCGCGACAGACCTTAATATCTGCTCCAAGCGTGGACTTTCCGAAAGATTTGACTCCACCATCGGCGCAGGAACGGTGCTTATGCCATTTGGTGGCAAGCATCAGCAGACTCCCATTCAGGCTATGGTACACAAGATTTCCGCAGAGGATAAGTTCACCAACACCTGCTCGCTTATGGCTTGGGGATACAACCCCTATATCGCGGAGAAGTCGCCCTTCCACGCTTCCTACTATGCAGTAGTTGAGTCAGTTTCCAAGCTTGTTGCAACCGGCGCGGAATTCAAGGACGTATATCTTACGTTCCAAGAATATATGGAAAAGCCCGGCCGTGATCCTCAGCGTTGGGGCAAGCCCTTGGCGGCACTCCTTGGCGCATTTGAGGCTCAGGCAGACCTCAGAATCGCGGCTATCGGCGGTAAGGACTCCATGAGCGGTACGTTTGAGAATATCGACGTTCCTCCCACGCTTGTTTCCTTCGCTGTCACGACAACTGATTCAAAATACATAGTTTCTCCCGAATTCAAAGCACCCTGCCACAAGGTAGTGATGCTCACACCCGAATATAATTCTGATAGACTTCCTGTGACAAAGTCACTCCTCTCTGTATTTGACAAGGTTTCGGCATTGGTCAAGGATGGCAAGGCAGTTGCTGTTTATACACCCACATACGGCGGTGTTGCAGAGGCAATACTTAAGATGTGTATCGGTAATGGCATAGGCTTTGCTTACGATAAGGACTTCACGCGCGAGGATATGCTCGGATATAAGTACGGCTCGTTTGTTATCGAGCTTTGTGATGACTGCGACGTATCTGGCGAGAATTATTCCGTTCAGACAGTCGGATACACGGTTGCAGACGAGGTTATCTCCAGCGTTGAGGGTAAGGTTGCTATATCTGATATACAGAAGGCGTATGAGGATAAGCTTGAGAGTGTTTATAGCTGCAACATAAAGAGCGAGGGCAAGGACATTCCCACTATAAGCTACACGGGCGCAGAAAAGACAAAGAGCGCAAGTGTTCTGTCCGCAAAGCCTAAGGTGCTTATTCCCGTATTCCCGGGTACAAACTGCGAATACGACACCGCAAAGGCGTTCACAAAGGCAGGAGCGGAAGCAGAAATAGTGGTTATCAAGAATCTTGACAGCAAGTCAATTTCCGACTCTGTTGACTACTTTGCAAACGCAGTAAAGTCCTCGCAGATGATATTTATCCCCGGTGGATTCTCGGGCGGCGACGAGCCCGACGGCTCGGGTAAGTTTATTACCGCATTCTTCAGAAATTCGCAGATAAAGGACGCAGTCCACGATCTGCTGAAGAACAGAGACGGTCTTATGGCGGGTATCTGCAACGGCTTCCAGGCTCTTATTAAGCTTGGTCTTGTGCCTTACGGCGAGATAATCGACACCGACGAGAGCTGTCCTACACTGACGTTTAATACAATAGGAAGACACCAGTCCAGAATCGTGCGCACACGAGTTTGCACGGACAAGTCTCCTTGGCTTGCTCACACCAACGTTGGAGACGTACATAACGTGCCGATATCTCACGGTGAGGGACGCTTCCTCTGCGACGAGGCTCTTCTCAAGAAGCTTGCAGAAAACGGTCAGATAATTACGCAGTATGTTGACCTCGCGGGCAATCCCACGGACAATATTCTGTTCAATCCCAACAATTCCGCGTGGGCGGTAGAGGGTATTTGCTCTCCCGACGGCCGCGTGCTTGGTAAGATGGGTCACTCCGAGCGTAAGGGTGAGTTCCTTTACAAGAACGTTGACGGAAATTACGATATGGGTCTGTTTGAGTCTGCGGTTGAGTATTATAAGATTTAATTGCACAACAAAGAGGCGGCGCATCTGCGCCGCCTCTTTGTTTATCTATAAAACACCGCGTTGTTGTGAAAATGTGGGGTTTTTCACACTCAAACTTGCAAATAATTGCTGTTTTTTACATGCTATAATATTATATGAAAAAAACTTATGAAATTTCCATAAAAAATCTTGCAAATTGTCAGAATTTGTGATACAATAAAAAGGTAAATTATTTTGAGCCCCGACATATATTTGTTATGAGCCCAAATCCACGCAAGAAAGGAAACAATTATCATGTCCAAGTATGTAGAGAAAGTGTTGGCTGACCTTATTGCCAGCAACCCTAATGAACCCGAATTCCATCAGGCAGCAACAGAGATCCTTGAGTCTCTTGCTCCCGTGTTTGATAAGCACCCCGAGTATGAAAAAGCTGGTCTTCTTGAAAGATTCGTAGAGCCTGAGAGAACCATTATGTTCCGCGTTCCGTGGGTAGACGATAACGGCACAGTTCACGTAAACCGTGGCTATCGCGTACAGTTCAACAGCGCGATCGGTCCTTACAAGGGCGGCTTCCGTTTCCATCCCTCTGTAAACCTTTCTATACTTAAGTTCCTTGGCTTTGAGCAGATACTCAAGAATAGCTTGACAGGTCTTCCCATCGGCGGCGGTAAGGGTGGTTCTGACTTTGACCCTCGCGGCAAGTCCGACGGAGAGATTATGAGATTCTGTCAGTCATTTATGACAGAGCTTTTCCGTCACATTGGTCCTGACGTTGACGTTCCCGCAGGTGACATCGGCGTTGGCGCGCGTGAGATAGGCTACCTCTTTGGTCAGTACAAGAGACTCCGTGGCGCATTCGAAAATGGCGTGCTTACGGGTAAGGGAATATCCTATGGCGGCTCTCTCATTCGTCCCGAGGCTACGGGCTACGGCGCAGTTTACTTCGCGCAGCGTATGCTTGAGCTTAAGGGTGATACAGTAAGCGGTAAGACGTTTGTTGTTTCCGGCTTTGGAAACGTTGCTTGGGGCGCTGTAAAGAAAATCACAGAGCTTGGCGGTAAGGTTGTTGCCATTTCCGGTCCTGACGGATACATATACGACGAGGACGGCGTTTCCACGCCTGAAAAGATAGACTTTATGCTTACGATGCGCGCATCAGGCAGAGATAAGGTTCAGGATTACGCCGACAAGTTTGGTGTGCCTTTCTATGCAAAGCAGAAGCCTTGGGGCGTTAAAGCAGACATCTGTATGCCTTGCGCGACTCAGAACGAGGTTGGAATGAAGGAAGCGGAGCAGATTCTCGCTAACGGCACAAAGTACTACGTTGAGGTTGCTAACATGCCCACGTCCAACGAGGCGGTTAAGTTCCTTCAGGACAACGGCGTAATAGTTGCTCCGTCTAAGGCAGTTAACGCGGGCGGTGTTGCGGTTTCCGCGCTTGAAATGGCGCAGAACAGCCAGAGACTTGCTTGGTCTGCTGAGGAGGTTGATGCAAAGCTCAAGAATATTATGATAAACATTCACGATTCCGCGGCAAATACCGCAGAGGAATACGGCTACGGCTACGATCTTGTTAAGGGTGCGAATATCGCGGGCTTCAAGAAGGTAGCGGAAGCGATGATGGCGCAGGGAATTGTGTAAGACTAGAAAAAGTTGATCTACCGCAAGCAATTATTTAATAGACAACATTTATCTTAATTGTTTGTAATCATAAGACATAAAATTAACCGCCGAGGGCACATCGAGTACCCTCGGCGGTTGCTTGCTTTTTCCGTTGACACACTCTGGCGTACGCCTGTACGCCGACGAATGTGACAACGAAAAATATATCTAACTTTTTCGTCGTCTTTGGTAAAGTAATCAGAGATGGCGAAAAACAAAAAGTCCGCCTCTGCGGACTTTTGTTTTAATTTTCTTTTTGCTGCTGCAAGCACCAGATTTTCATAACGAGCTTGTGGGGTAGAAGCTTTGATGCGAGCATGTTTGCTTTAGTACAAAGCCCGTGTGCTGAGATGCCCTTGCCGCGTGCCATATCCTTGATAGCGGATTTTGCCACGGCGTCGGGAGTGTAGAATTTATCGTAATAAACGAGGGTGTCGTCGCTCACCGCGCGGTCAAGGAAATTGGTCTTAGTCCAGCCGGGGCAGACTGCGATGACCTTGATGCCACGGCTCTGAAGCTCCTTGTTTATAGCGCGAGAGAAGGAGAGCACGAAAGCCTTGGAGGCACCGTATGTTGACATATACGGCACGGGCTGAAATGCTGCCTTTGATGCGAACTCATATACCTTACTGCCGTTACTCATATAGGGAAGACAAATATGGGTGACTGCCATAAGTGCTTTGCAGTTAAGATCTATCATATTCATCTGTGCCTCAAGGGGAATGGAGCGGAAGCTTCCCGCCTTGCCAAAGCCTGCGGCATTGACAAGTGATTTTATCTCGGGGTCTTCATCGTGAAGCAGTTTTTTAAGCTCGTATATGCTTGAATTCTGCGAAAGGTCGGATTCTATTATTCTTGCTTTTGTTTTTAGCTGTGCAGCAGTCTCCTCAAGCTTATCTGCTTTTCGGGACACAAGCCATATCTCGTCGCATTTTTCAGTTTTGTCCAGAAGGAGCGCCATTTGCTTACCAATACCTGACGACGCGCCTGTGATTATCGATATTTTCATATATACCTCTCAAAAATTATTATTTTACGGCGTAAAGATTTATGTCCCATGCGGGAATGTAGGTCATTCTTCTTAAATAGAGTTTGTAATCAGGGTTAAGTTTATGCATGAGTAGTGGGAGTTCGAAAAGATCCTCACTTCTGTGATAAAGCGAAACGAGCAGGGATGGCGCATAATTTTCAATGGTTTTTCTAGAGCCGAGCAGAGCCTCGCGCTCCGAGCCCTCGACGTCGTATTTTATATAATCAACACTCTCGCCATCAAGGATATTGTCAAGAGAATTGACACTTATTTCCGTGATTTTTTTGTTTCGCGAGTTTATCGCGTCCGAAAAGTCGGATGAATTTTGCAAAAGCCCCGCATTTCTGTTGCCGCTTTTGTCAAAATATAATGTATCCTCACTACTCCACGCGCCGACGTTATATGACTTAAGCTCAAAGCTTGGGGTTTCAATCGAGGCGTAGTATTCGTTGAGTTTTCTGAAATTTCGCGCATCAGGCTCAAGGGCGTGAACTGTTTTGAGTTTGGAGGAATAGGGGAGAAGTGAGCGGATAGTATCTCCGTTATACGCGCCAAGGTCTGCATAGACCTCAAAATTTTCTGCGTGCAAAATATTCTCAAGGGCTTCGGCGGGGTCCGATTCACACAAACGAAGATGGGATATATCTCCCGATAATTTATATGCAATTATTTCTCTGAATATTCGCACAGATTCTTTGTCTGCGAGCAAAGATTCCGCCTCTATGAATTTTTCGTAATTTTCCGTGAAAAACTCTTTTGTGAAAAGTGTGTTTCCAAAAACGGGTACGTCGGGGGCATAAAGCTCACACTCGTCGGATATTTTGTAGATGTTTTCAAGCACGTCGGGCAGGGACGAGGCAAACGAAAGCAGGACTATTATGTTGTCCGCACCGTATTTCGCCTTGACGTCGCTATATGATAGCACGGTTTTGCCGTGAAAGCTGTGTCCTCGCACAAAGCCGTCGCTCGCAAAAAAGTCCTCGACCTGAATGCCGTACAGCTCGCACACGGAAAGTATCTTATCCGCGCCATTTCCCATGCCGTACATAACTATATGCTTGGGACTTTGCGAGAGATATGACCACAGGTCTGTACAATTTTTGGGGTGGTTGAATATGTTTTCTGTTGACATTTTGTTCATTTTATGCTATACTCTCTTTGAAGTATTATAATTTATACTAATTATAACATTTGATTTATATTTTGTAAAGTATTACGGAGGAAAATAAAATGGATTGCATATTTTGCAGAATAATTGCAGGTGAAATTCCCTCGGAAAAGGTGTATGAGGACGACAAGGTTTACGCGTTCAAGGACATAAATCCTCAGGCTCCTCTGCACGTACTTGTAATTCCCAAGACACATATCGAGTCTGCGGATTGCATAAATGCGGGCAACTCCGACGCGGTGAAGGCAGTTTTTGAGGCAATTCCCAAGGTGGCGGCTGCAAGCGGTCTTGAGAATGGATACAGAGTTATAACCAATATCGGCGAGGACGGATGCCAGACCGTAAAGCATATACATTTCCATGTTATCGGCGGCAAGAAGCTCCCCGAAAATATAGTCTGACACACAACACGAAAGGAAGAATGAACACATGAAAACTACACTTATAATTATGGCGGCGGGTATTGGCTCGCGCTACGGCGGCGGTATAAAGCAGCTCGCGGAGGTTGGACCGTCCGGTGAGATAATTCTTGACTACTCTATACACGACGCGCTCGAGGCAGGATTTAACGACGTAATCTTTATTATAAGACGCGACATAGAAAAGGATTTCCGAGAGGTCATAGGCGACAGAATGGAAAAAATATGCCCCTGCGCGTACGTTTTCCAGGATATTCACGACCTTCCCAGACACATGGTAATGCCCGAGGGCAGAACCAAACCGTGGGGCACGGGTCATGCAATACTTGCTTGCAAGGGCACGCTTAAAAATCCCGGCTGTATTATTAATGCTGACGACTATTACGGCAAGGAAGCATTCGTTCAGATGCACGACTTTATCGTAAACAGTATGGACGTCGACAACACCGAGTGTCTTGACATTGCTATGCCCGGTTTTGTGCTTAAGAACACACTCAGCGACAACGGAAGCGTGACACGCGGTATCTGCAAGGTTGATGATAACGGATACCTCGCTGATATTGACGAGACAAAGAACATATATAAGGACGGAGAGGGCGCGTATAAGCTCGTTGGTGAGGAGAAGATCACTCTTAACCCCGACGCGGCAGTTTCTATGAATATGTGGGCGATAACCCCCGAGTTTGTAAATAGACTTGAGGACGGCTTTGCAGAATTTCTTGAGGCGGGCAATCTTGGTGACAAGAAAGCGGAATATCTTCTTCCCACCACAATCGGAGATATGCTTAAGGCAGGCACGGCAAAGGTGACTGTGCTCAGCACAAACGATAAATGGTTTGGCGTGACTTATGCCGAGGACAGAGCAACCGTTGCGGCAGAATTTGACCGACTTGTAAAAGAGGGCGTTTATAAGACGCCATTGTTCTGAAAATAAAAAGAGCGTGCATTGCACGCTCTTTTTTGTTTACATAATCTCAAAAATCCAGCCCTCAGGCGCGGGGATGCTACCCATCTGAATGCCTGTGAGTGTTTGATAGAGCTTCTTTGTCTTCTCTCCCATATCGGACATACCCGAGGGGAAGCATATCTCTTTTCCGTGGTCAACTATCTTACCAACGGGCGAGATAACTGCTGCTGTGCCGCAAAGTCCGCATTCCTCAAAATCTTCAAGCTCGGAGAGGTAGACCTCGCGCTCCTCGACCTCCATGCCGAGATATTCTTTTGCAACGTAAAGCAGAGAACGGCGTGTGATGGAGGGAAGTATGCTATTCGATTTTGGGGTCACAAGTGTGTTGCCCTTGATGAGAATAATGTTCGCGCCGCCCGTTTCCTCAAGCTTTGTGCGGGTCTGGGGGTCGAGATAGATGTTCTCGTCGTAGCCCTGCTCGTGCGCGTCAACTATATTGTAAAGGCTCATCGCATAGTTAAGCCCCGCCTTGATATGACCCGTACCGTGAGGCGCGGCTCTGTCAAGGTCAGATACGCGGAGAGTTAAAGGACGCACGCCGCCCTTGAAATAAGGGCCGACGGGAGTTGCGAAAATTCTGAACTGATACTCTGTTGCGGGCTTTACACCGATTACAGAATTTGTACCCATCATAAATGGACGGAGATAAAGCGTTGCGCCCGAGCCGTAGGGAGGCACGTACGCATAATTTGCCGCAACCACCTGCTTTACGGCATCGATAAACTGCTCCGCGGGAAGTGCGGGCATTTTGAGCTGATTGCAGGAGTCTATCATTCTCTGCGCGTTGAGGTCAGGGCGGAAAGCAACTATTTTGCCGTCCTTTGTCGTATATGCCTTAAGTCCCTCAAAGCAGGTCTGCGCGTACTGGAACACGCAAGCGCACTCGTTGAGAGTTATATTTGCTTCGTCAGTAAGGACTCCGTCGTCCCACTTGCCGTCGCGGTAGGTTGCAACGTATCTTTTATCGGTCTGGATATATCCAAAACCGATGCTATCCCATTGAATATTTTTCTTCTCCATAATATATCTCCAGTTTTTGCTGTAAATTCTGTCGTTAGGGGCAGCAATTTACTTTAATAGAGTAATTATATCACAGAAAATATTATCTTTCAATACAAAATTTCATTTTTTTCTTGAAAGATAAGGAGTTTTATATTATAATGGTAGGGTGGGGGCTTGCTCCCGCCGACATAAGACGGTATGCGAGATTGCCTGCCGACAGAACGGAGATTTTTGATGGAAATAAAGAGAACGCAAAGATTATTTGACGAGGATTCAAAGGCATATAGATTTTCGGCGGTCGTGTTGTCCTGCGAGGAGTGTGACGGCAAATATACCGTTGTGCTTAACGGCACGCTTTTCTTTCCCGAGGAGGGCGGACAGACGTCCGACACGGGTATACTCGGCGGCGCTGCCGTGAGCTACGTCTATGAAAAGCAGGGAATAATTTATCACGAGTGCGATAAGCCGCTGAATGTTGGCTGCGAGGTCGAGGGCGAGATAGCCTACGGCGAAAGATTCCGCAAGATGCAGAACCACACGGGCGAGCATATAATATCGGGAATAGTAAACAAGCTCTACGGCTACGACAACGTGGGATTCCATCTCAACTCAGAGTATATGACCATAGATTTCAATGGGTATTTGACTCGCGAGCAGCTTGACGAGATCGAGCTTTTGGCTAACGGAACAGTTGTCCGTTGCTTGCCTATAAAGGCGTATTATCCCGAGCAGAGTCAGCTTGAAGGGCTTAATTACCGTTCAAAGCTCGAGTTGACGGAAAACGTGCGCATTGTTCAAATAGGCGATATTGATATGTGCGCGTGTTGCGCACCTCATGTAGAGAATACGGGCGAGATTGGAATTATAAAAATTCTTGATTTTATGAAATATAAGGGTGGCGTGAGAATTCACGCGCTCTGCGGTCTTGACGCGCTTGAGGACTACGGTGCAAGATACAATCAAATATATGCTATCTCCACAAAAATTTCCGCGAAGCAGGACGAGGTCGCAGACGGAGTTGACAGATTGCTTGCGGATATAGAGATACAAAAGGCAAAGATATCCGAGCTTAAGCGAGAACTGCAGGAATACAAGCTTGCTGAGCTTGCCGAGACTGACGGAAACATCTGTGTTTTTGAGGACGACGTAGACATGACGTCCGCAAGGCATTTTGCAAACCAAGCAGTCAAAAAATGCGGCGGTATGTGCGCGGTTTTCTGCGGGGACGATAACGACGGGTACAAGTATATCATAATGAGCAGAAAAATCGACCTCAAGCCCCTCGCAAAAGAAATAAATACTGTCCTTGACGGGCGCGGCGGCGGCTCGTCCGAAATGATAACTGGCAGCTGCAAGGCAAAAAGAAATGATATTGAAAAATATTTTGCATAATGAAAACAGGCACACATATCGTGTGCCTGTTTTATGTTTAATAAATATCCCTCTTCTTTTTTCTTACCGCAAAGAATATACCAAATCCCGCAAGGGTTGCGACTATAACGCCGCAGATGACATAAATTCCTGCGCTTACGCTTATATCGGATTTAAGCTCTTCCCAAAGGGTATTTATAAGAAGCAGCTTTTCTCCGCTGAGGTTGCGGTAGGACGAGGTGGGGATAGTGTCCGTGTCATACATAAGGTCGTATCCACCCTCTTTTATTTCGTTCATATACTCTATATACTCCTCGTTCTCGCGTACTGCGCGGTTGGGCGAGGCGTAATATGTATATTCCGCGTTTGCAACCGCGGGCTCCTCGGAGAGCATAAAGTTGATATATCTTTCCGCGATAGTCTTATTCTGGCTGGACTTGGGGATACACATAGCGTCAACGTAGAGATTAGTGCCTTCCTCGGGGTAGAAAAAGTCGAGGTCGTTGTTATTCTCATACATCGCCATGAAGTCACCTGCGTAATATGCGGCGATAGCGGCAGAGCCGTTCTCCATTTTGTTGTATATCTCGTCCATGACGTATCCCTGAAGAATGGGCTTTTGCTTCTTGAGTTTTTCAAGAGCTGCGCGCCAATCTGCCTCGTTGTCCGAGTTTACAAGGTTAACATCACCCATTGAATACTGCGCTGCGCCAAAGGCGTCGCGCGAGTTATTGAACTGCAAAATGTTGCCCGCGTATTTTTTATTCCACATAAGATCCCACGAGCCTATGTCGGTCTCATCTACCATAGTTGTGTTGTAGATAATACCTATCATACCGTAGAGATAGGGAACAGAGTAATCGTTGTATCCGTCTTGGTCCTTGTCGGGGTCGTAGTCGGAATTCTGGAATTCAGACAGAATATTTTGCGCGTTAGGAATGTTGTTGTAATCAAGAGGAGCTAAAAGATTCTCTTTTATCATACGCTCTATCATATAGTCCGAGGGGACTATAACGTCGTAGCTCACCGAGCCCGAGGAAATTTTGGCGTACATTGACTCATTGCTTGAATAAGTGGAATAATTGACCTTTACACGCTGACCGTAGGTCTCAAAATACCAATCCTCAAACATAGCGTTGACGTCTAGTGTGCCCTCGCTACCGTCCGAGATATATTCACCCCAGTTGTAAACGTAAAGAGTTATTACGCCGCTGTCTCCCTCGGTTGAGTTTTTGTCGCACGAGGCAAGCGGTATGCAGAGAGTAAGCAGAAGAGTGATAGAAATGATAACAGATATTATTCTTTTCATTTTGTCACCTCCCGTTTCTTTTTGCCGCCCGCGAAGTTAACTATTATAAGCACTACGAGGATAAGCACTACTATAAGGGAAGAGAGCGCATACATACTGAACTTTACGTTGTGCGCCGTCTGGTTATAGACATAAAGGGGAAGCGTCTGGAAATCGGGGGAGCTTACGAAATGGCTTATTACAAAGTCGTCAAGCGACATTGTAAAGCCAAGCATAAGTCCCGAAACTATACCCGGAACTATCTGGGGAAGCTCGACCTTGAAGAACGCCTTGGCAGACGTGCAGCCAAGGTCCTGCGCTGCCTCGGAGAGTGACTTGTCAAGCTGCTTGAATCGGGGCATTACCGACAGCATTACGTAAGGAATACTGAAGGTGACATGCGCGATAAGCATCGTGCCAAAGCCGAAGAAGCTCTGTGACTTTATGATAGTTGCAACAGCAACGAACAAAAGCATCATTGAAACACCTGTGACTATATCAGGGTTCATCATGGGAATGTTGGTGATGGTGTTCACCGTGCTCTTGATATATCTTGAACGCATACGGTGAAGTCCAAGTGCGCCGAACGTGCCGATTACCGTGGCTATTACCGCGGAGGATACTGCAAGAATAAGCGAGTTCATAAGGGAGGTGAAGGCTTCCTGATCCTCAAAAAGCTCCTTGTACCACATAAGTGAGAAGCCCGAGAACTCGGAAAGCGAGCCTGACTCGTTAAATGAGAAGATTATCAGCACCGCGATAGGTATGTAAAGAAGAACAAATATTATTCCAATATAGAATTTCGAGAGGAATTTCATCATTTGAAGATACCTCCTCTCTTGACATTGTCCTCACTGTCGTCGGTAAACCGGTTCATTATACCAATAGAAAGAATAATGAGTATCATCATTATCAGTGACATAGCCGCGCCGACGCCATATGTAGAGGTGTTCTGGAAAAGTCGCTCGATGGTATCGCCGACAAGGTCAATCTTGCCCGCGCCGAGCTTCTGGGAGATATAGAACGTACTTATAGAGGGAACGAATACCATAGTTATTCCCGACACAACTCCCGAAACTGTAAGTGGCATTATAACCTTGGTCATAGTCTGCCAGTTATTGCAGCCTAGGTCGTGCGACGCCTCGATATAACGCTTGTCCAGCTTTGTCATTGACGTAAATATCGGCAGCACCATATACGGCAAGAAGTCGTATACCATACCGAGAATTACGCCGAAATTAGTGCCGACGATGGGCAGCTTTTCCAGTCCCATCTTATCAAGAAGGGAATTGAGCAGGCCTCCGTTATCGAGAAGCGCCATAAGTGCGTAAGTACGTATAAGAAGATTGCACCACATAGGGAGCATTACCAGCACCATAAGTATCTTTTGAGCGCGCTCGGACTGCTTTGACATAAAGTATGCAAGCGGATAACCTATAAGAAGACATACCACGGTGGCTATCAGAGCAAACGCTATCGAGAGAATAAATACGTTGCCGTACTTATGTAGCTCTGTTATGTTGGAAAGAGAAAATCTACCTTCAGCATCGGTCAGAGCAAAATAAAGCACGAACAGCATAGGTGCGGCGATAAACATTATCACCCAGACTATATGCGGTACTGCAACTAATTTTTGAAAGACCGAATTTTTTCTCATTCCTCGTCCTCCTCTTCGGGATCTCCGAGGTGCTCTATTTCGTCACTGAAGGTGGAATAGTCGCCAAACATGCCCGAATATTCGGACTTTTTCATAACGTGTATTGCCTCGGGCTCGATGTGAAGTCCGATTACCTCGTCAACACCCACGAAATCCGACGTTTCAAGCATCCACTTAAAGCCGCCAACGTCAACGATTATCTCGTAATAATCGCCCTTGAATGTGACAGAGGACACGGTGCCCGTAAGCATTCCCTTGTCCGTGGGAACTACGTCAACGTCCTCGGGACGAACTACTATATCAACAAGCTCGCGAGCGGCGAAGCCACGGTCTACGCACTCAAAGGTGTGACCTGAAAATCTCACCTTGAAGTCCGAGAGCATCATTCCGTCAAGAATGTTGGACTCACCGATAAAGTCTGCAACGAACGCGTTTTCAGGCTCGTTATATATATCGACGGGAGAGCCTATCTGCTGTATCTTACCCTCTGCCATAACTACTATGACGTCGGACATGGACAGCGCTTCCTCCTGGTCGTGTGTGACGTAAATAAACGTAATGCCCGTCTGACGCTGAATTCTCTTAAGCTCGTTCTGCATATCCTTGCGGAGCTTCAAGTCAAGTGCACCGAGAGGCTCGTCGAGCAAAAGCACCTTGGGGTGATTTATAAGCGCGCGCGCAATAGCAACTCGCTGCTGCTGACCGCCCGAGAGGGTGGTGACGCGGCGACGCTCAAAGCCCTTGAGGTTGACCATTGCGAGCATTTCCTGTACCTTCTCTTTTATCTGCTCCTCAGGCTCCTTTTTCAGACGAAGTCCGAAAGCAACGTTCTCATATACGTTGAGGTGAGGGAACAGAGCGTATTTCTGGAATACTGTGTTCACGTTACGCTGGTACGGGGGGATATCGTTTATACGTTTTCCGTCAAAAAATACGTCTCCTGTATCGGGGGTCTCAAATCCGCCGATTATACGGAGAGTTGTGGTTTTTCCGCAACCCGAAGGACCGAGAAAGGTCACGAATTCTTTGTCGTGAATTTCGAGATTGATGTGGTCGAGAACAATTTCTCCATCAAACGCTTTGGATATGTCTTTAAGACTGATTATGACGTCCTTTTCCATTACACATAAAAACTCCTTTAAAATAATAATTAGCTTTGCCTGTGGCACAAGCCGAAATTTTTGATGCATTTTCGGAGGGTCAAAAGATTTGCAAAAAACAAATCTTTCTTAGCAAACCATTATTGCAAATTTTTGCTAACATGGCTTGAAGTTCAAGCTGTTTTGCGGGGATTTTTGAATGTCGCCATTTGGGCAGCCACTTTGTTTTATCGACAAAATTCTTAGGATACATGTCGAAAAAACATAGATAGCATTTTACATTCTAACATAAAATTTCACTAATTGCAATAGGCTTTTGCAAAAATATTGCAAAAAACACGAAAAAATATTATTATCTGCAACCATTTGCACATGTCTGTGAGTTTTTGGATTTATCTATATAAAATCTCGTTATTTCTCTTAAAATCTCAAAAATACTCTCGTTTACTCGCTTTTTATAAGTGTAATTTAAGGGTAGAAATATCCTCTGTAAGCGAGGCTAAAATCTCGATATGAGAGTTAGTGTTGAATACGCCGAAGCTGACTCGAATACCTCCCGTACCGTACGTGCCCAGCGCCCGATGCGCGAGCGGCGCGCAGTGATAACCCGTGCGGACGCAGACATTGTTTTTTGAGAAAATCTCACCCACCTCGTCGCAGGAGATATTGTTTATATTAAAAAGAAGCACCGAGCCTGCGCTCGCGTCGTGGATTTTGACGTTTGGAATACCCTCAAGAAGCTTTTTTGCGTGATTGAAAAGTCTTTGACTGTGCGCCTGTATCTCACCGGTTTTTTTGGAGTTCAAAAACTTCAAGCCCTCGCCAAGACCTACTATTGCAGGGGTGGAAAGTGTTCCTGCCTCGTATTTTTCGGGCGATTCGTCACCCATAAAATAATCAAGCGAGTTGACACCGTTACCGCCTTCAACAATCGTACTTAGGGAAATATTTTCTTTGAGAAGCATCACCCCGCAGCCTTGAATACCGTACAGTCCCTTGTGGGCGGGCAGACAGAGAATGTCAATGTTGCATTTTTTCATATCTATCGGGATGTGACCGCCCGCCTGCGCGCCGTCGCAGATAAAAATAAGTCCCGCATCGTGACAGTATTTGCCTATTTTTTCTATGGGCAGAGAGTAAGAGCAGATGTTTGACGTGTGCAGACAGCAAATGGCGCGTGTATCGGGGCGGATCTTTCTGTCAATGTCCTCAATTATCTCGGTATGGGTTTTGCCGTAGGCGTCAAAGGTGTTATATTCTATAAGTCCGTCGCGCTGCAGACTTGCTACAGGGCGCAGTGTGGCGTTATGCTCCATATTACTGATAAGAATATGTCCGCCGCCCTTCATAACCCCCTTAATAGCCATATTCAGAGCATAAGTTGTGTTGTATGTGAAAATGACGTTTTCGGGCAAGCAGCCAAACGTATCCGCAAGCAGACACCGACACTCAAAGATCTTTTCCGCACTTTTGAGCGCTAAAGGATTTGAGCCTCGCGAGGAATTTCCGCAAAAGGTACGGATACACTCATCAACCGCACCTGAAACGCAGGCGGGTTTGGGAAAGGTCGTGGCGGCGTTGTCAAGATATATAAGCTTATTTTTCATAGAAAACTCCTTTATATGATACGCCCCGTGGCTATTGCCCCGAGGCGTAAAATTTATAAAAACTCTTTTACGGGTACATTTTCTTTTGAAAGAATTGCTTTTACGTTTGCCTGTTGTGAGCAGTCAAAGCTTACGCCGTACGCGCAGCCGCGACGCGCTTTTGATGAGTTGACCTTGGTCACGGTTGACGCTATGGCGTTAGCTGCAAGCGCTCTTTGCGCTTTCATCGCAAGCGTCGTAGAGCCTATGTATGCCGTACAGCCTCCACCCGAAAGAGGGCTATGATAATCTGTCATATCTACCTCGCCTTTGTGTTATAGCCGTATTGAGAAAATAATTTTCTCAGTATTAGTTTATGACAGAGTGGGGGACTTGTCACAGATTTCGACAAAATTTTATTGTTCAAATAAAATACTTGATTTTTTTGTTTATATAATGTATAATAAAATGAATGACTATTTTTATATCGAAAAGGCAGGTATTTTTTATGTCTATTGAGAGAGTTTCAAAGGAAAATTATTATCTTGACATCGCACGAACGGTTGCGGAGCGCGGCACATGTATCCGCCGCAAATTCGGCGCAATAATAGTAAAGGACGATGTAATTATCTCAACGGGATACAACGGAGCTCCCAGAGGCAGACAGAACTGCACGGATATGAATATGTGTATGAGAGACAAGCTCGGTATTCCGAGAGGGGAGAGATACGAGCTTTGCCGTTCGGTTCACGCGGAGGCAAATGCGATTATCGCCGCTCCCAGAGACAGAATGCTTGGAGCAACGCTTTATATGGTATGCGTAAATCCTACAGATAACAGTCTTTACGACGGCACGAGCAGCTGCATGATGTGCAAGAGACTTATCATCAACGCGGGCATTGATACCGTTGTTGTCAGAGATACCGATACCGATTACAGAGTTATAAAGGTTGCCGATTGGATAGAAAATGACGACTCTCTCTCGGGAGTCTTCGGATATTGAGAAAAGGTAGAAACAAATGAGTACTGAGAACAAAAAAGCAAGAATATATCCCGAAAGGCTGACGGCAGAACACCTCGACGGTGTGGCAGAGATAGAAAAACTTTGCTTTGGTGCGCAGGCGTGGTCGAAAAACAGTCTTGAGCTTTTAACAAAAGAAGGAATAGGAATGGGCATGGTCTGCCACAAGGACGGCAGGATAGTCGCTTACGGAGGCATGCTTTGCGTTGTCGATGAGGGACAGATAACAAATATCGCAACTCATCCCGACTATCGTAGACAGGGCTATGGCGAGGCTGTGGTTGAGTCGCTTAAAAAGTTTGCAAAAAACAACCGTCTTGACGTGATAACCCTTGAGGTCCGAGAGTCGAATGTGGCGGCTATAAAGCTTTACACCTCCTGCGGATTCAAGGTGGACGGTAAGCGGAAGGACTTTTACACAAAACCCACAGAGAGCGCAGTGCTGATGTCCTGCAAAATCAAATAAAAAGGAAATTTTTCAATGTATATACTTGGAATGGAGTCTTCGTGCGACGAGACCAGCGCGGCTATAATTGAGGCGCACGACGGAATTCTTGAGATCAGATCGAATATAGTTGCCTCGCAGATAGAGACACACCGACTTTACGGCGGCGTCGTTCCCGAGATAGCGAGCAGAGCGCATATTGAGGCGGTGTCCTCTATAACAAAAGAGGCTCTTGAGACGGCAGGGATAACTCTGTCGGACGTGGGATGCGTGGCAGTCACCACTCACCCCGGACTTATCGGCGCGCTGCTTGTGGGCGTTAATTTTGCAAAGTCCTTGGCTTTTGCAAACAATATTCCGCTCGTTTCGGTAAACCATATTCACGGACATATATCCGCGGCGTATCTGTCGCATACAGATTTGAAACCCCCGTTTTTGTCGGTGGTGGTGTCGGGAGGTCATACCTGCCTTTACGTGTGCGAGGGGTATAATGAATTTCGCGAGATAGGCGGCACGCGTGACGACGCGGCAGGAGAGGCATTTGACAAGATTGGTCGCGTTATAGGTATGCCTTACCCTGGCGGTGCGGCGCTGGACAAGCTCGCGCATACGGGAGACAAGGGGGCAGTAAAGCTTCCGTCGCCCGCGCTCCGCGACAGTCTTGATTTTTCGTTCAGCGGAATTAAGACCGCGGCGCTCAATTACATCAATTCAAATAAGCAGAAGGGCGAGGATATAAACACTGCAGACCTTGCGGCGTCGTATACAGATACGATAGTGTGCGCCATAGTAAAGCAAGCAGAGGGCGCGCTGGGGCAAACGGGACTTGACACTCTCGTGCTCTCGGGCGGAGTTGCGGCAAACTCGCACCTTCGCGCTGCTCTTGAGAAAATGTGCGATAAACACGGCGCAAGATTTGTAGTTCCGCCCATATCTCTTTGCGGGGATAACGGTGCTATGATAGCCGCGTCGGGATACTTTGAGTATCAAAAGGGCAACTTTGCCGATACGGCAATAAATGCCTCGGCGTGCGACTAAAAATATTTCGAATTTTTTGCAAATTCATTATTTTACACAAAAAAATTTACGCTAAGAGAAAAAATCATCGAACAAAGGTTTTCCACTGACTTTTCAACAAACTGTGGAAAACTCGGGAAAACACAGGGAATTTTCTTCGCAAAATGTCGAAAAAAAGCAGATTAAGTCACAAATAGCCTTGCTTGGCAAGGATTTCTGTGGATAAGTCTGTGGAAACTGTGGATAACTTTTTGGCTGTGGAAAACTTTTTTTCACAAATTCAAAAGATTTACGAAAAGTTTATTTTTTGAAAAAAACACTTTGTCAAGATGTAAATTTGCACAAATTTGAGATTTTGGCAAAGAATTTACAAATTAAAAGGAGAGCTTATTATGAGCGATAATTTTGATAACAGGGACACGATGGGAAAGATAGACGACGGCTTTAAGCCAAACATCTCTCCCGCGGTCATACGCCGTCTGCCGAGATATTACAGATACCTGCGCGAGCTTATCACACACGGCAGAATGAGAATAAGCTCCGGCGAGCTTGCGAGCATGATGGACGTCACCGCGTCGCAGATAAGACAGGACCTTAACTGCTTTGGAGGCTTTGGCCAGCATGGATACGGATATAACGTAAACTATCTCTTTGCAAGAATAAGCGAGATACTCGGCGTTGGCGCAGGCTTCCGCGCGGTCATTATGGGCGCGGGCGACCTCGGACGCGCGCTTGTAAACCTTTCAATGTTTGAAAAGCGCGGGGTTGACATTATAGGAATGTTCGACTCCGGCGAAGGACTCGTTGGCAAGAGCGTTGCGGGCGTAAGAGTTTACGATATCGACGAGCTTGAAAAGTTCTGTGAGGAAAATGTAGTGGATATCGCAGTGCTTACTCTCCCCAAGGAGCAGATAAAGCCCGTCGCCGACAGACTTGTCGCTTGCGGTGTCAAGGGACTTTGGAACTATATGGGCGTTGAGCTTGAATATCCCGAGAGTGATATTGTGATAGAGAACGTGCATCTTGGCGACTCCTTGATGATTCTTAACTACGAGATATGCCGCAGACTTGAAAAGCGCGACGAGGAAACAGAAGAATAAAATTTTATATCGGAGAATATATGCTTATTAAGATAAATTACGGAGTCGGAGCGGGAGTGTTTCCCACGTCCTGCGCCGAGCAGATAAAACGCGCATCACTTTGCGACCTCAAGGTGCTTTGGCTTATATGCGCCAAGGGCGGTGCGGTGGAGATAGGCGAGCTTTGCGACTTTGCGGGTGCAAGCGAGAGCGAGGTTGTATCCTCCTTGTCATATTGGCGCGGAGCAGGAGTTGTTGAGTGCGAAATGCCTAGGTCTGCAGACAAGGGAGAGAAAACTCCCGAGCCGCAGGCGGAAAAGCCTAAAAAGATAGCCCGCGCGGACGCGCTTCCCGAATACACGTCAGACGAGATAGCAAACATACTTGAAAAGAATACTCAGCTTTCATCCCTTATCGATGAATGTCAGAGAATAATGGGCAAGATGTTCAATATCCACGAGGTCAACGTGCTTATCGGACTTGTGGACTATCTTGACCTTAACTGCGATTACATAATGCTGCTTCTGACCTATTGCGTGGCTCACGGCAAAAAGACTTTGCACTATGCGGAAAAGACGGCGTTCAGCTTTTATGACAGCGGAATTACTACGGTCGATGCACTTTCTGCCGAGCTTCAGCGCAGAGAGAACGTGGCGTCGGTCGAGGGCAGGATACGCACCCTGTTCGGTCTTGGCGGCAGAACTCTGACGGCAAAGGAGAAGAAGGCAATATCCGCTTGGATAAACGACTGGGGATTTACCTTTGAGATAATAGAGAAAGCGTACGAGACGACTGTTGATGCTACGGGCGGAGCATCGCTTCATTACGCAAACTCGGTGCTTGACAGATGGAATGCAGAGGGCATACGTACAATAGAGCAGATAGATGCGTCTGCAGAGAAATTTGAGGCTGAAAAGGCACAGAAGAAAACAAAAAAATCACCCAAGGCTAAGGGTGAGAGCGATAACCAGAATTCCAGCTTTAATACTGATGAATTTTTCGAGGCGGCGATACGCCGTAGCCTCGGGGGAGATGGAAAATGAGCTTTAACAGAGAAAATTATAAGAGAATAAAAGAGGAATACGACGGCAAGTACCTCAAAGCGCGTGATGCGGCAAATCTTCGCCGCGCGCAGATACACGCCGAGCTTCCCGAGATAGCCAAGATAGACCGTGAGCTTTCAAGCGTTGGTCTTGAGATTCTTCAGGCGGCTATAAGCGGACGCAGTTCCCAGATTGACAACATTAAGAAAAAGAATGTCGTACTTCTTGAAAAAAGAGGAGAGATACTCACATCTGCGGGCTATCCTGCGGATTATACCGAGATAAAATACGAGTGTCAGCTTTGCTCGGACACGGGAGCGGTGGACAATAAAATGTGTTCCTGTATGAGACGTAAGCTGGTTGAGGCGGGTATTGCATCGTCGGGTATGGCAGACCTTATTGCGCGTCAGAGCTTTGAGAATTTCTCGCTTGAATATTACAAGCAGAGCGAGCAGAACTATTCGATCATGAGCACAATATATAAGGTGCTTTCAAAATACGCGCAGGACTTCTCTCCAGAAACCTCGGGTAATATTGCTATGTTTGGCGGCACGGGACTTGGAAAGACGCATCTTTCGAGCGCAGTTGCGGGTACGGTCATTGAAAAAGGACACGACGTTTATTACGCGAGCGCACTGTCGCTCTTTGCGGATTTTGAGATGAGACGCTTTGGAAACAGCTCGTCTGCCTCTGCTGACGGAAATATCGACAGATATTTTGACTGTGACCTGCTTATCATCGATGACCTCGGTACAGAGGTGACAAATCAGTTTACAACGTCTTGCCTTTACGATATTATAAATTCAAGACTTAATTCCAAAAAGCCCACGATTATAAGCACAAATCTTACGCAGGACGAGTTCCGTAAGAGATATTGGGACAGAATCACAAGCCGCGTGCTTGGTGAATATTCCGTCCTCCCATTCTGCGGCACAGATATAAGATCGCAGAAATTGAGAAGATAATTTTGCCAAAATCGAAGGGAATATAAAAAGGAGAACCGAGGTTCTCCTTTTTTGATTATTTCGCGCATAAATCTCCCAAAGGTGCAAAAAATACTTAATGCACAAAATAAAATCGGAGGTTATTATGCAACAGGTAAAAACCAGAGAAGTTGAAATGCTTGAAAAGATATACAAGAATATGAAAATGGGCTCGGATTCCATGGTAAATCTTATGCCGTCGGCAAAGGATGACCAGTTCAAGACCCTTATGACCGCACAGCTTGACGGCTACGAAAGGTTCGCGTCGCAGGCGCGCCAGAGACTTCTTGAATTCGGCGGCGAGCCCAAGGAAGAAAATATGATGACGAAAATGTGGGCAAGCGTGGGAATGAAGATGAACACTATGATGGACTCCACCACGTCTCATCTTGCCGAGATGATAGTCGAGGGCTCGACTATGGGTATGACGGACACAATTAAGGTGCTTCGCGATTACGAAAACACCGATGTGTCCGAGACTGCGATGAAGCTCGCCAAGGACATTATCAAGTTTGAGGAAAAGAACATCGAGATAATGAAGAAGCATCTTTAATAGAAAAAAACGAGAGGGAAGCCTCTCGTTTTTTATTATTCATCTATCGAAAAAGAATCAATTACCTCGGTGTTTATCTCGTTCTCGGAAAACTCGGTCTCCTTTGCCTTTTTAGCTTGCTTTTTTGCCTCTGCTTCCTGTTTTGTCTGCTCATATTCGGCGGTGAGCTTTTCTATCTTGTCCTCAAGGTCGGATATTTTGCTAACGACTTCGGATATTTTCTGCGTAAGCTTTGCACCGAGAGCTTCGTCCTCGGTCGTGAGCTTTTTGTAGGTAAGCTTACCAAGTCTTAAAAACTCGTTTTCCTTTTCCGATGAAAGCTTTGCTATTTTTATCTTTATCTCCGCAAGACTTGCCAGCTCCTCGGTCTTTTGCACCGCCTTGCCTGTAAATTCGCTTATATTCTTTTTTATGTCGTTCCAATTCATAAAAGTCTGCACCTCTCAAAAATAGTATCTCTGTTTTTCATTATATTACTCTTTTGAAAATTTGTCAAGTGTAGCGAAAAATTGTCGCACGTATCAAATACGTAATTTAAGGGAAAATTAAATGTAGGAAAGAAATTTTACGGAGGAAATTTTTATGAATATGGATAGAAAAACCTATAAAAAATTTGCAGACGCTCACGCGCCCGCCTCGCCTATATGGAAGAATTGCATTTGGGCGTTTGTTTCGGGCGGACTTATCTGTGGCGCGGGTCAGTGCCTTATATGGATGTTTTCGGGGCTGGGATTTGACAAAAAGCAAGCCTTGACTTTAACGTCGGTGTCTATAGTTTTCGTGACGGTACTGCTCACGGCGCTCGGACTTTTCGAGAAGATTGCCAAACACACGGGCGCTGGAACGCTTGTGCCTATTTCGGGATTTGCGAATGCCGTTGCGTCGAGTGCTATTGACAGTCGCTCTGAGGGACTTATACTCGGTGTTGGCGCAAAGATATTCACAGTTGCGGGGCCCGTCTTGCTTTACGGAACGGTTTCGGGCGTTGTGTGGGGAATAATCTACTATATAATGAGCCTTTTCTGATTATATAAGGGATTTCAGCGCTTTTTTGGCGGCGGTTGTGTCCGACGATACTATAAGGATGCAAAAATTTCCCGATATTATGACCTCAGCGTTGTCCGTGTAGAACGAATACTGACTGTCGCTCCAGAAATTTTTGAGGGTTGTCAGACGTGAACTGAGTGTTTTTGACGTGTCGAGCGCCGACTGTGGGCTGTCGCACAGAAAAACGGCAAACTCGCATGGGTGGGAGCTTGAGAGAAATATTGCGAAATTCACCCAATCGTCATACTCCTTCGGCTCACTGCCACCGCCGTAGAGGGCGGCGAGCAGGGAGCTGCTGACATATGAAGCCTCACCCTCAAGCGAGGTCGAAAGATAAACCTGCCCACTTGGTAGGTTTATCTCTGTTTCGAGCAGACGGGATAGGACACTTTGCGCAGACGGCGTCTGACGCGAGCAGGACGAAAGGCACGTGCAGAGTATAGTTATACATAGAATTAAAATCAGAAATTTTCTTTTCATTTTTGCCTCCTTTTTTGTAATTATATGAAGTTCAAAAAGAAAAAATGAAAACGGCGCATTTTGGCGCCGTTTTGCTATAAAATATATTCTTATTTATGATACTTAGTACCCTTAATGATATTCATACCTCTATACACGCTTTCAAGCAGGATGACGCGCATAAGCTGGTGAGGGAATGTAAGCTTTGAGACCGATAGCTTCAAGTCTGCGGCGGACTTTACCGAGTCGCTGAGTCCGTGGGACGAGCCTATGACAAAGCATATCTCGTTTGACACCGAAAACGCGCGCTCCAGCTTGTCTGCAAGCTCCTCAGAGGAGAACTGTTTACCCTCCACGCAAAGCGCGACCTTATAAGATCGTTCGCTCATATGTGAGAGAATGACCTTTGCTTCTTCGTCAAGCGCTTTTTTTATGTCGCCTTGTGACGGCTCACTTGGGAGTTTCGCTTCCTTGAGGTTTATATTTTCGACCTTGCAAAAGCCCGAAAGCCGCTTTTCATACTCGGCTACCGCATCGCAAAGGTATTTTTCCTTAAGCGTGCCTATAGTTATAAATTTTATAGTTGCCATCAGTTGCTCTCCTTTTTGCACCAGAGCTTGAAGAACTCGTCCTCATACTCGACCGCCTCACCGCCGCCTACAAGCCACGTGGGGCTGTACTGTGACGCAACGCGCAGATTTATGCTCGTGTCTCCGATTGCGGAAAAAGCCTCGTTATACGCGAGTGCGGGAGTGTTGTTCTCCTCGGACAGATGCGCAAGGAGAACGTCTTTTGTTCCGTTCTGACAAAGGAAAGAGGCAAGGGAGGCGCACTCGCGGTTCGAGAGATGTCCGTATCTTGAGGCTATTCTTTCCTTAAGCTCGAAGGGGTAAGGGCCGAAAAGCAGCATTTCGGTGTCGTGGTTTGACTCGAGAATTACCGATACGCAGCCCGTGAGCATTTTTTGTATATCCTCGGTTACGTAGCCTATATCCGTCGCGTATCCTATGGAGATATCCTCAAATTCAAGACGGTATCCAACGGACGCGCGGCTGTCGTGCGGAGTGGGAAACGCGGTGATCTTAACACCGTCAAGCTCCACCGAGAAGTCGTTCTTATCGTGAATACACAGGCAGGAGCAGAGCTTTTCATCGCAAAGTCCCTGGAATTTTCTCGCCGAGTTCAGCATTATATGTATGGGTATAGAGTTTTTGTGTGAGAAAGTCTGCAACGCGGAGACATGGTCGCTATGCTCGTGTGTGATAAATATTGCGTCGAGGGTTTTGGGGTCAACATCTATTGACTTAAGTGCCTCGCACAGAGCTTTTGCGCTTTTGCCCGCGTCTATAAGTATTTTTTTGCCGCCGAGCTCAATATAGGTCGAGTTGCCCTTTGAGCCCGAATACAGACAGCACATTTTATAATTGTTCATTTTGCTTTTTTTATTTTGAAAACATTTGGTGTAGCCAGCCCTGCCATACGAAAAGGTATATCAGGTCTGCTATAAAGGTTACTATAAGAGGGAAGATAACGAATATCATCCAGCGTGACTTTCTGGCTCTGTCCTGTCCTTTTTGGATATAGTCTGACTTTTTCTCGACACTCCAATCGTTGGGGAGCATTTCAGGTGTGATGTTTTTGCGAGAGAACGCGTAGTTGTACACAACGTAAACAACAACGAATACCGCCAGTCCAAGCATATAAAGCCACGTGACTATAAATGATATTATCGGTACGGGGATATTTGCCGCTACAAAATAAACAAGCATAAATATAAAGCAACAACCGATAAGTATCCATAGCTCCTTTTTGCTTTTTTCGCTGAATGGTTTTTTAGATTCTGAAAAGAGAATGTTTCTGGTTTTCTTCATTTAAGACACCTATCAACAGATCTTTATTGCGCCGAGCGGGCGTATTCCAAGAACAAGGCACGCACCCTCTCCAAAGGTCGCGTCCATTACGGACTTGAAATCTTCAACGTCTTCAGATTTAACGTAAGCTTGAATAGTTCCCGCAAATCCGCCACCGTGCACACGGAAAGCTGCATCCTTACCCGAAAGGGCTATGTCTGCAAGACAGAGGGCGAGGGAAAGCCCCTGCTCCTTGAGGTTTTGGGTGGTATATACGTTCTGAAGATAGCAGAAAGAGGACTTGCCCGACGCCTTTACGGCGTCAAAGAATTTCTGAATATCGCCGTCAAGAAGAGCCTGCTTTTGGATCTCTACGCGCTTGTTTTCCTCAAAAAAGTGAAGCGCGCGCAAAATCCCCCTGTCACCAACGCTTTCGCGCAGTGAGGAGACGTTGTTGATAACAGTTTGCTCGTCAATTTCTCTTAAGAAACAGCCGCCGCATTCTGCCGCAACGCCTTTCATTTCTACGGGTATGGCGGCATAGTCGTCGGTAAGGTCGGCGTGGTTGCCGCCCGTGTTGACAATGCACAGATTATATCCATTTTCCGAGAGATTGAAATCTATCGGCTCAATTACAGGAGCTGAAGGGTCGGCAAAATCGATAGCTACGATGCCGCCAACGGCGCAGGCTACCTGATCCATAAGTCCGCAGGGCTTGCCGAAAAACTCATTTTCCGCGTACTGCGAGATCTTTGCTATCTCAACGTTGTCTATCTTGCCGTCATTGTAGAGGTGATTTATGATAGTTCCTATCATATTCTCAAATGCCGCGGACGAGGAAAGTCCCGAGCCGCCGGGAACGTTTGAGGTGGTATAAGCGACAAATCCGCCTGTTTTGTATCCCTTATCAGAAAGTCCCTTGCACATACCCGCGATAATTGAGCCTGATCTGCCGTACATTTCGGGACGGGGGGACGTGAAGTCCGAGATATCAATGAGGTCTGCCATATGTCCCGAGCTTTTTACGCGGATGACAGAGCCCTCTGTTTTGGATACTATAGCGATAATGTCAAGGTCTATTGATGTGGCGATAACGCAACCGCGGTTGTGGTCGGTATGATTGCCCGAAAGCTCGCTTCTGCCGGGAACCGAGAAAAGCTCAAGCTCGTGATCCTCACCATAAAGTGATACAAATTCATTTATTGCGGCGATATATCTCTGCTTTTGATAGGGTATATTCCGCTCACCGTAAATAGCGGTAAATATGCTGTCAAGCATGCCGCTGTTTATGCTTTGAATAAGTTGAATGTATTTCATAATGTTGTGACCTTCTAAACATCAGAGAGTTTTGAGTTTGTTGAGGCAATCCTCACAAAGACGCTTGCCGCAGAAATAAATTATATTGTCGGCATTGTTGCAGAACGTGCAGGACGGCTGATATTTCTGGAGGATTATTTTATTGTCCTCGGTAAATATCTCGAGAGCGTCCTTCTCGCCGATATCCATTGTCTGTCTGATGCTGATAGGAAGAACTATTCTTCCGAGCTCGTCTACTTTTCTTACTACACCTGTTGATTTCATTTGTATTTCTCCTTTTGCGGATTGTGTTTTATGATGTCATTTTAACAAAGAAAATGTATATTGTCAATAGTAAAAATTGGAAATTTATGTATTGTTTACATTTGAATTGTAATTTTTTGGAAGTGATTGTCGATATATGTAAAATTATGCAGAAGCCTATAAGATTAAAGGATTTGTGGCGTGGTAAGAATGTTTGTGATGACGCAACTATTGACAAAACGGTTTGGATGATGTATAATAAGATGATGATTGATGATAATTTAACGGGACACCTCCACTCATCCCGTTTGATATATTTATTTTATAAGTTTTGATAGGCTGAGGAAGGCTGCTTCTCATTTACTCTTGCAGAACGAAGGCGAGAGGGGTGTGGAGCCTTATCTGCTTGCCTTTTGTCGTGCCTGTCAAATGTCTCCATACATAGGAAAGGAAGGTATTAGATGGCAAAGAAAACAAGCAATAACGATCAGAAATTGCATACCGACGCGTCTGCGGAAAAGACTTTGGCAAGCGGCGAAAAAAAGCCCGTAGCTCCTACTCATAAGAGAAAGGGAAACGGTCACAAAAAGTCCGCATCCAAGCCCGACGCGCAGAGCGCTACTATTAAAAACACACAGAAAAAATCAAAGGATAAGGTTGATACAAGCAGCCGTTTGGAGCAGACCGACATTTCAGCTTTTTATAAATCCTATCCCACACAGCCTCGCCGCATTATGAGTGCGGACGAGTGGATGGATCAGTATTTTGCATCCGAGCAGGATCACGCAGCTGATAATATGCCCTCACGTCAAGAAAAGCCTGCGAAAAAGCAGAGCCAGTCTCAGAGCAAGTCAAAGCATGAAAAGACAAATCAGACACACACCGAGAGCGTTCAAGTTCAGGTAAATCATGCTCAGGTAAAGCCTGCAAAGTCGGATAAGAGTGCAAAGCACACGCGTACAATTCAGCCTATACCCGAGGGCAAGCTCAAGATAATTCCTCTTGGAGGACTTAACGAGATAGGAAAGAATATGACGGTCATTCAGTACGAGGACGACATCGTCGTGGTTGACTGCGGACTCGGTTTTCCCGAGGACGATATGCCGGGCATAGATCTCGTCATTCCCGATGTGACATATCTTGAGGAAAACAAGGACAAGATACGCGGACTCGTGCTGACTCACGGCCACGAGGACCATATCGGCGCTATACCTTACGTGCTCCGCAATATCAATCTTCCTATTTACGGAACGAATCTGACGCTTGGAATAGTCAAAAATAAGCTTAAGGAAGTCACACTTCCGTATCAGCCACGCCTTAATTGCGTGAGAGCGGGAGACGTTATAAAGCTTGGCAGTCTTTCCGTGGAATTTATACACGTAAATCACTCCATAGCAGACGCCTGCGCGCTTGCTATAAAGACGCCCTACGGAACTATAGTTCATTCGGGCGACTTTAAGCTCGACCTGTCTCCTATAGACAGCGAGATAATGGACTTAACTCGCTTTGGTGAGCTTGGCAAGGAGGGTGTGCTTATGCTTATGTGCGAGTCCACTAACGCAGAGCGACCCGGCATGACACCTTCGGAGAAAAAGGTGGGAGCGTCACTTGAGTATATCTTTACGGTGCAGAAAGAGAAGAGAATAGTTATCTCCACATTCTCATCCAACGTTCACCGCGTGCAGCAGATAATCGACGTTGCGGCTAGACACGGACGCAAGGTGGCTATCACGGGAAGAAGTATGCTTAATATTGTTGGCGCGGCAGTAGAGCTCGGATATATGAACGTTCCCGAGGGAGTGCTTATAGACGTCACTGAAATCCGCAGATACAGTCCTCACGAGGTGACTCTTATCACCACGGGAAGCCAGGGCGAGCCTATGTCGGCGCTTTACCGTATGGCATTTGGTGAGCACAGAGAGGTAAGACTCGGCGCGGGAGACGTCGTCGTGCTTTCATCATCACCTATACCCGGTAATGAAAAGCTCATAAACCGTATAGTCAACGAGCTTTGCAAGCTTGGTGTTGAGGTAATACGCGACGCGGCGGTCGAGGTTCACGTTTCGGGACACGCGTGTCAGGAGGAGATAAAGCTTCTGTATGCTCTGACAAAGCCTAAATATTTTATGCCTATTCACGGCGAGTATAAGCATATGTCCGCCAACAGAAATATTGCTCTCTATATGGGAATGAATCCTCAGAATATATTCATATCCGATATAGGAAAGGTTCTTGAGATAGATAATCGCGGCGCAAAATGGGGTGGCACGGTCAGCGCAGGCAAGGTGCTTATCGATGGCTACGGCGTTGGCGACGTTGGAAATATCGTTTTGCGTGACAGAATACTCCTGTCTCAGGACGGTGTGATAATCATAGTAGCAACAATAAGCTCGGACGGCGGATACGTTATGTCGGGACCCGATATCGTGACGCGCGGATTTGTGTACGTGCGTGAGTCCGAGGATCTTATGGAGGAAATGAAGGCTGTAGCGCAAAAGTCCATAATGTCCTGCCTTGGCGGCAAATATACGGATTGGTTCAGAATAAAGACCAAGATAAAGGATGATATGGCAAAGTATATATCCTCCAAGACAAAGCGTAAGCCTATGATCATTCCTATGATCATGAACGTGTGATTACACGTAATTATGTAAAAAAATTTTCGCAGTATTCATAAACTATTCAACCTTTTTTCATTGTAAAAGAGTATAATGTTTAGGAATTTGCAGAATTTATAAATAATTCGATAAAAAATTGAAAAGGCGGAACCTAAAAAATGGGAAAAGGTAACAGAAACAAGCTTCAGAGAGCTCAGCAGGTAAGTGAGACAGAGAAGTATCTTACAAGCTCTCAAAAGAAAAAGAACAATAACGATACAAAGAAGGGTAATATAATTGCGGTAGTTTGCATAGTTCTTGCAATTGCTGTAGTTCTTAGTATCGTTTGCACGGTGCTTGATCAGACAGGAGTATTTGGTCAGATCGAGGGCGCTATCAACAGAAACACCGAGATCATGTCTCTCCAGACCGGTCATTTCACAATCAGTAAGGTGACTATGAATATTTTCTTTAACGAGCAGATAATGACCTGGTACGGAAATTACGGATCCTATGCACAGTATTTCGGACTCGACTTCAGCAAGGATCTCAGAGATCAGACATATTCCAAGGCAACTGCAGATAAGCCCGCGATGTCCTGGTATGACTACTTCCTTGATCAGGCAAAGTCTCAGGCTCAGATGTACCTCGTTTATGCAAACGCGGCTTACGATATGGGTCTTGAGCTTGACGCGGAGGACAGAGAGAATATCGACGCGGCTATCGCATCTATCGACGCATCCGCTGAGGCTTACGGACTTGAGTACAGCGATTTCTACGGCGAGGGTGTCAAGAAGGACGACATTCTTAAATACTACGAGATAATCTACTACGCAAACAAGTACTCCGAGGTTATGACCGAGAAGTATAAGGAAGAGCTCAAGAAGGATACCGAAAATAAGGCGATCATAGAATTCCGTGAGAACAACAAGGAAAGCTTTTATACCGCAGACGTTCTTAAGTATCAGATCAAGGTTGATTCCAAGGGAATGACCGACGTTGAATACGACAATGCTGTAAAGGATGCTAAGGCAAGAGCTGATAAGCTTGCAGGTGCAAGCAATGCGGATGAGTTCTTCAAGCTCATCCTTGAGGATGTAGAATCTCAGAAGACTGAGAATCAGGGACCCTCTGTAAACGTTACGGAAAAGCCCAGCGAGGGTGCAACGGAGAAGCCCACAGAAGCTCCCACCGAGCCCTCTATGGATGATTATAAGGATACTGTTGAGTACAATACGAGTGGCGGTAAGCTTGAGGATTGGCTCTTTGGTATCGAGGAAGAGACCTCTACCGTTGAGCGTGATCCCGCAGAGAACGGCGATACATTCGTTGAGGAAGCAACCGAGACTTACACTGAAAAGGCAACATCCTCTGCAACAGAGCAGAAGAAGTATAAGAAGTACACCGTAACAGCGTACTGTGTATATGAGTCTATGCACTTTGACACGGACCTTACAAGAAATCTCGGCTACTTTATCTCCACGGATAAGGCAACTGCACAGGCTATTCTTGAGAAGTTTAAGAACGGAGAAATGAGCGCAGAGACACTTGACAAGCTTGGTAAGGAAGCAGTAGACGCACTTCCCGATGACAGCAAGATATCTATCGGTCACTCGGCTCCCAAGCAGGTATCTCCCGGATATTTCAAGCAAAGCGACAGTGCGTTTGTCCTGATAGACAATTGGCTTGAGGATGAGGCTCGCAAGCCCGGAGACGTTTCCGATGTTATAACTTTGTTGAGCAAGCCTGCCGGCGCGAAGGAAACCACAAACTATTACGCTATATGCTTCTTTGAAGACTTCGACGAGGCTGTATGGCACGTACAGGCGACAAACGGAGTTGTAGGCGAAATGTTTGAGGAATGGTATCAGGGCGAGGACGGAAAGGGCGGTCAGCTCAAGTCTAACCCCGTGACCTTCAACGATAAGAAGACGGATGATCTTTATCAGACATACGTTCCTTATATGCTCAGCTACTACTCATCTCTCGGCGCACTTTCCTGATTTGAGTAAAGATAATTAACAAATAACGTATGGGGTTGTCACACAATGTGTTTCAACCCCATAAAATTCTATGTCACACAAAAGCATCGGAGCATAAAATCATAATAAATTCAGACGATCGGAGAATAGATATGGTATTGAATGAAAAACAGACAACAGTTGCATACAGATGCCCCTCTTGCGGAGCGGGAGTTATGAGCCCCGTTGGCATTTTTGCGCTGTCGGGAGATATGGTCAAGCTCAAATGCAGTTGCAAAAATAGTGAGATGACGCTGGTTCACAGAAAAGACAATAACACTGTAAGAGTTACTGTTCCTTGCATTTTCTGCGAGAAGCCCCACACATTTACGGTCAATACCTCGTTGTTTTTCTCCAAAGAGCTTTTTGTTCTGCCTTGTCCGTATTCCGATATAAACGTCGGCTTTGTGGGCGAGGAAAACATTGTAAAGGCTGAGCTTGCTCGTACCGAGCTTGAGTTGCTTGATATGCTGGAACAGAACGGAATAGAGGATTTTCACAGTCTGCATAACGAGGACGAGATGACTATTACTGACTCGCAGATAGTTGATATTGTGACTTTTGTAATCCGAGATCTTGACGCAGAAGGTAAGATATTCTGCACCTGCCACCCAAGCGGACGCGAGCCTATTCCCGAAGATATGATTGAAAGAGAAGATTGCACTTATGACGTGGAATTCACAAACGACGGAATCAAAATAACCTGCACCGAATGCGGTGACAGCGCTCTTATTCCTACGGATTCTCGGCTTACAGCGCACGCGTTTCTCAATTCTGACAGGCTCGTGCTTGAAAAAAATGAACAATAACAAGAAAAGCGCCGCAGTCGCGGCGCTTTATTTTTTAGTCTTTTATCGACAAAATTTTTCACAATACGCAAGTATCCGCATAGTATAATAGTGAGAACAGTATTTGACACTGTTCGACATTATTTTATATTTTACAAGGAGGTTCTTTATGAACAACTGTCTTTGCGGAATTTTCAATGATAACTGGGTTTGGCTTATTATCATAGCTCTTCTTATCCTTTGCTGCTGCTGCGGCCGCTGATGAATATATCCTCAGTTAAACATAAAAACGCCCTCGCTCTGCGGGGGCGTTTTTATGTTAATACTTAAAGCTTTACGGGAAGTCCTGTTCTGTCGGACTCGAATGCCGCTTCCATTATTCTCATTACCGTCATCATCTGAGGGTGAGTGACTATCTGTTCTTCCTTGCCGTCAATTGCCGCTACGAAATTTCTGTAAAAATCGTGTACGTCTGCGCTTGGCTGGGGAATAAAGTGCTCCTCGATGGTGCTCTTGTCTCTGGGCGCCATAGTTTTTGTGATGCCTGCCGCGGTCTTTACGGGAACAACGTCCTTCATTTCCCAATTCGTGCAATATACGGCGCGGCAATCCTGTCCCCAGTTGGGAATCTGCGCGCTTCCGTTTGTTCCGTACATTGAGAAACGAGGCATGGTAATAAAGTGAGAAGTGCCAACCTCAACGTGAGCCGTGAGATCGTCCTCAAAATACATATCAAGTGCAAATCCGTCGTCAACCTCGGAATTTGTTATATGGTCGCAACGGCAATATACCGAGAGGATCTTTTTGTCTGTGACTATCTGCATTATCTGGTCGATGAGATGAACACCCCAGTCGAGCATCATACCGCCGCCATGCTCTTTTTCCTTTCTCCAGTCACCAGGAATTCCGTGGCTTCCCTGAACGTAGGAGCTAATACTGAATACGTCGCCAAGCTTTCCGCTGTTATACATATCGCGCATAACGAGAAATTCTCCGTCCCAGCGTCTGTTCTGGTGAACGGTAAAACGTCTGTCGTACTTGGTCGACGCATCTATCATTTCCTGAAGGTCTGAGCTTGAAAGGGTAACGGGCTTTTCGGAGATAACGTGCTTGCCTGCAGCCATAGCGCGGATAGCGATCTCCTTATGAACGTCGTTAGGCGTTGCTATAACTACGAAATCTACCGACTCGTCGGCGAGAAGCTCTGCCTCTGAGGCATAGGACTTTATGCCGTGCTCAGCGGCGAATGTGTGTCTGTCAGGGTTTATATCGTAAACGCCAGTGAGATTTACGAACTTATTGTTTTTTATAAAGTGAGCGTGCCAACCGCCCATTCCGCCAAAGCCTATTATTGCGACGTTTTTCATAATCAGTTTCCTTTCATTTGTGGACAATTTGTGCCCCTTCTGTTTCAATTATAAGACAAAAAATGCTAAAAATCAAGACGAAATGAGATAAAAGACGGACAAAAATTGCTATATTTATAACACCAAAAAAAATTTTGTAAACCTATTGAGAAATTTATAAAAATATTATATAATATTATACGTATATGCTTTTGATTCAAACCGAAAGGAAGTTTTAGATGTCACAGTCAGACAGAATGAAAAAAATCAGGAATTTTTCCATAATCGCGCATATCGACCACGGTAAATCCACTCTTGCGGACAGAATACTCGAGGCGACTTCGGCGGTGTCTAAGCGAGAGATGGAGGAGCAGGTGCTCGACAATATGGACCTTGAGCGCGAGAGGGGAATTACTATCAAGGCGAGAGCTGTAAAGCTTGACTATACTGCGCCCGACGGCGAGCAGTACGTCCTGAACCTCATTGACACCCCCGGTCACGTGGACTTTAACTACGAGGTATCCCGCTCGCTCAACGCATGCGACGGCGCGCTTCTTGTCGTTGATGCCACGCAGGGAATAGAGGCGCAGACGCTTGCAAACGCTTATCTTGCGGTTGACGCTAACCTTGAAATAATCCCCGTAATAAATAAGGTAGACCTGCCCTCTGCCGATATTGAGAGAGTAAGAGCGGCGGTTGAGGATGAGATAGGAATACCTGCCGAGGACTGCCCTGCGGTATCTGCAAAAACAGGTCTTAATATTCAGCAGGTGCTAGATGCGATAGTTCGCGATATTCCCGCGCCCCAGGGTGACGAGAATGCGCCCCTCAAGGCTCTTATTTTCGACTCGTATTACGACAGTTATCTTGGTGTCGTTGTAAATATCAGAGTTATGGACGGATCAGTCAAGGCAGGCGACAGAATACGCCTTATGAGCACGGGCAGAGAATTTGATATAGTTGAGGTCGGCACGATGGAGGCGTTTGGACTTTGCAAGTGCGAGTCTCTTTCGGCAGGCGAGGTTGGATACATCACCGCATCTATAAAGAGCGTGGGTGATACCCGCGTGGGCGACACCGTCACTCTTGCAAGCAATCCTGCGTCTGATGCTCTCCCCGGATTCCAGGCGGTTCAGCCTATGGTATTTGCGGGAATTTATCCTGCCGACGGCGCAAGATACCCCGATCTTCGTGACGCGCTTGAAAAGCTTCAGCTTAACGACGCGGCACTTGTGTTTGAGCCTGAGACGTCGGTTGCGCTCGGCTTTGGATTCCGTTGCGGATTCCTCGGACTGCTCCATATGGAGATAATAGAGGAAAGACTTGAGCGCGAGTTTAATCTCGACCTTATCACCACCGCGCCGGGCGTTATCTATGAGATAAAATTGCGTACGGGCGAGGTAATAAATATCGAAAATCCCTCAAATTATCCCACCGCGGATGAGATAGAGGAGGCAAGAGAGCCTATTGTTAAGGCGAGTATCATTACACCCACCGAATACGTTGGGGGACTTATGGATCTTTGTCAGGACAGACGCGGAATATTTATTGATATGAAATATATTGATGCAAACCGTGTTGAGCTTCACTACGACCTGCCTCTCAACGAGATAATTTACGACTTTTTTGACGCGCTCAAGAGCCGTTCACGCGGATACGCGTCGCTTGACTACGAGCTCAAGGGTTATCAGCCGTCTAAGCTTGTAAAGCTTGACTTTATGCTCAACGGCGAGCAGGTTGACGCGCTTTCCTTTATCGTTCACGAGGAAAAGGCGTACACCAGAGCGCGAAAAATTGCTGAAAGACTCAAGGAAAATATACCGCGCCAGCTGTTTGAGGTACCGATCCAGGCGGCTATAGGTTCGCGTATAATTGCGAGAGAAACCGTTAAAGCTATGCGTAAGGACGTGCTTGCAAAGTGCTACGGCGGAGACATTACACGTAAGAAAAAGCTGCTTGAAAAGCAAAAAGAGGGTAAGAAAAAGATGCGTCAGCTGGGATCTGTGCAGGTCACTCCTGAGGCGTTCATGGCAGTGCTTAAGCTTGGCGATGACAACTGACAGACTTGGCATTTATATCCATATCCCATTCTGCATGTCAAAATGCTATTATTGCGACTTTTGCTCGGTATCGGCTGCAAAGCGAGAGAAAATTGATGCATACGTAAAAGCGCTCATAAATGAGATAAGGGAATTTGCACCCGGACGTAATAGCAAATTTGAGGTTGACACACTGTATTTCGGCGGAGGTACGCCAACGCTTTTGTCGGTAGAGAATTTTGCGGATATTTTGTCTTGCGTAAGGGGAAGCTTCGAGCTTTTGCCAAACGCGGAGATAACCGCCGAGGCTAATCCCAAAACCGCGGATTTTGAAAAGCTTTGCGGCATGCGACATATAGGAATAACCCGCTTGAGTATCGGTATGCAGTCAGTGCATGACGGTGAGCTTAAGGCACTTGGAAGAATCCATAAATTCAAGGATTTTGAGAGCTTTTACGCCGATGCGCGGCGCGCCGGATTTGATAATATTTCGGTGGACCTTATGTACGGTATTCCCGAGCAGACTATGGAGAGCTTTGAGGAGTCGGTCACAAGACTTGCAGAGCTTTCACCCGAGCATATCTCCTCGTACTGTCTCAAGATTGAGGAGGGAACGAGGTTTTACAAACGTCGCGATACGCTTGCGCTTCCTAACGAGGACTTGGTCTGTGATATGTATGAAAATATGGGTCATATTTTGCAGAACACAGGGTATAATAAATATGAAATAAGCAATTTTTCAAAGCTTGGCATGGAGTCACGCCACAATCTCAAATATTGGCAGTATGACGACTATATCGGATTTGGCTCAGGCGCGCACTCGTTTTTTGAGGGCAAAAGATTTGCAAACTCACGGGATATTGACAGGTATATTTTATCAAACGGTCTTGGCGAGCGTGAGAGCGAGGAGATGATTTCTCCGTCTGAGGCGGAAAACGAGTATATAATGCTTGGCATGCGACTCGCGTGCGGCATTGATATACGAGAGTATGAAACAAGATTTAAAAAGGATTTTTATGAAAGCTTTGGAAAGAAATTTGAAAAATTTTCTCCAGAGTTTGTATTCTTGAGTGATAATAATTGCAAATTTACCGAAAAGGGTATGTTTGTGAGTAATTATATTCTCTCGGAAATTCTTGATTTTTCTTGACTTTTTACACGTTTCAAGAGAAAGTGTCCATAAAACGCTTTAACAAACTAAAATATAAAGATATTTTGCACAAAGGTATTGACAAATACCAAAATACATGCTATAATACAAGTGGATAAAGGGTGAGCCGAAAAGATTCAAGGAGAGAGCGTTAAAAAGAGAAGTGCATCGGGTGTCGAGCACTTTTCAAATGATAAAAAAACGCTATGAATTTTTCGACGGCACAGGAGGGAACTCCAAGTGACACCCAATAACCCGAAAGGAGATTTACACCAATGAACGAACAAGAATTTCAGAGTGAATTTTATACATTGACCGACGAGGATGGCAACGAAACTGAGTTCGAGGTTATCGGAAGCGCCGAGATAAACGGCATAGAGTATTTTGCAATGGTTCCGTCTGATTCGGCAGCAGGCAGCGACGGTATGATAGAATATGTTCTTCTCAAAAAGGAGAAAGATGAGAGTGGAGAAGAAATGTTCGTCACTATCGACGACGATGATGAGTTTGACAGAGTTGCGGACTATTTTGACGATATGTTCGATTCTGAAGAAGACTACGACCTGTAATTCAAGTATAGGATTCACGGTAAAAAAGGAAAATTAAGGCTATAAGCCTGAAAGTAGAATAAGAAACAGATTGAATTTGTTAAGGTCAAAGGAAACAGACCAATGGAAATCTAAACTTGAAAAAATCCTGCTTAGTTTGTGATATCCGATTGATTGAGACCCACAACTGATTAAAGGAGCTCGAAATAAATTCGCGGAGTGGTTTGCAGACCTCCTCGCCCCGTGCGGTTGACTTGTCCCGACGGGTCACGAGACGCTGGGAGCAGTGAAGCTTCGGATAGAGCGCCGCCCTGAACAAACAGGGTTCCATTTCTACGGGTACACGGCTCGGTGGGGGTACATATCCTCGGATCGCAGGATTTTTATAAAAACTCAAATTTATTTTACATAAAAAACAAATTTAAGTTCTATACCTTACAATTGAATAAAAATTTAGGCTGTTGCGAAAGCAACAGCCTTTTTGCATGTCAAAATCTCTCGTGTTATTGCATAAACTGAAACAGAAATTCTGATTGAGGTCCGAAATGAGATTTTTTGTAAGGTGTTTTGTGAGTTTTTTTCTATGCGCGGTGTTTTTGTTTTTTCTGTTGCTTAACTGTATGTCGCTCTGCACTTACAACGGCAGAGATATAGACGGTGCGCAGGAGCACATAATCTCGTCGCTTTATGAGATGAGTGACAGTATAAATATTGAAGAATTTAATATACAAAAATCTCAACTCTTACCGCTTTTTACGGAGATATTGAAAAATGACCCGTATCTGTTCTTCGTTGGCACGAGCGCGGGGTACAGAGCATCGGCTGACGGACGGATACTGTCGCTATACCCAAGCTATACTATGACGGCCGTGGAATATGAGACGGCACGAGAGTTTTGCGAGCGGCAGATTTCCCAAGTCTTAACGCTTACAGAAGATATCGAAAGCGAGGCAGATGTCGCACTTATGCTTCACGACTATTTGTGCCTGAATTTTTCTTACGACGAAAGCCTTGAATGCGACAATATGTACCTGTTTTTCAAAGAGGGGAGGGGGACTTGTCAGGGCTATACATACGCATATATGGCGATGCTGCGCGCGGCAGGGCTTGAATGTACGTTTGCCGCATCAGACAGTATGGCGCATATTTGGAATCTTGTCAAAATTGACGGCGAGTGGTATCACGTGGATGTGACTTGGGACGACTATCCCGAAATCTTTGCGTCGTGCGAGTATGATAGCTTTCTTAAAAGCGACACGGCTATTAAAAATACCGCGCATATCGATTGGTACAGTCCAAATGACCTTTTGTGTGTCTCGGAAAAATATGCAGAGGAGGATTTTGATTTTTCGCTTCTTAAGTTTTGCGGTACGGGTGACGTAAATTGCGACGGGGAATTGGACGTGCTTGATCTTGTGCTTTGCAAACTCCCAAAGGAGAAAATTCCCGCAAACACCTGCTTTCTCAACATTTCAGCTGACATTGACGGCGATAGCAGGCTGACGAATACTGATTTTGCTCTGATAAGGCAAAGAATTCTTGATTGACAATTTTCTCGTTTCAGTGTATAATAATGGCGTATATAAATATAAATGAAGAAAAGGTTATTGTTATGGATAATAGAAAACAAATTATAGCCGAGGTGGTCTCGCGACTCAAGGTCGTATATCCCGCCGCGACCTGCGCGCTTGAATGGGGCGGTGGCGAGGAGAACGCGTGGAAGCTGCTTGTTATGGGCAGACTTTCCGCGCAGTGTACCGATGCGCGCGTCAATATCGTCTGCCGCGAGCTTTTTGAAAAATATCCAACGGCAAAAGAACTCGGAGATGGCGACATCACGGACATTGAAAATATTGTTAAGCCCTGCGGGTTGTATAGAATGAAGGCTTCTGACATCAAGCGCTCGTGTAAGCTGCTCTGCGACGAGTACGACGGCATAATTCCTGACGATATGGACGAGCTTTTGAAATTTCCGGGAGTTGGCAGAAAAATTGCGAATCTTTTGCTTGGCGACTTGTATCATAAGCCCGCAATAGTTGCCGACACGCACTGTATCCGTATATGCGGTAGACTCGGAATGTACGACGAGAGTCTCAAGGATCCCGTGAAAGTTGAAAAAATAATGGTTGAGCTGGTAGAGCCGCACGAGCAGAGCGACTTCTGCCACCGTATCGTGCAGTTTGGCCGCGACGTTTGTATCGCGCGCTCGCCTAAGTGCGCGGAATGTCCTCTTTCTGATATATGTAAGGGCAAAAGAGAGTGATATTATAATAAGGTAGTCTTTCGGGACTACCTTATTATTTGCGTTTCGTCGTTTTTTTGGATAAAGACCTTTCCCGCATCGTCTATTGTCATACAGAATATATCAGAGAAAGACAGTCCCATTTTACTGATTTTTCGTTTCAGCCAGTCCTCATCCTTGCCAATTATCTTGAGCGTGTGTGCGTTTGGGCGTTTGTCAGAGATAAGAACGTGCATAACTCCGCTGTCCTTGCATTGAATGCCTAAGTCGTGTCTGTCGGGCTGACGGTACATGTTTTTTGGGATTATGGACATCTTGCCGTTTTCCTCAAGTATGGCGTAGTCAACCTCCTGCAGATCGAATATGCCGTTCTGACGGATCTGACACAGCAGCTCGTCAATGGATATTCTTGCTTTTTTCATAGCTTTAATATCAATGACTCCTTTTGCTATCACGACCGATGGAGAGGAGGAGAGAAGTCTTTTAGCGGAGGGGAATTTTAACATTATCAATGACGTACCTATCTCAAGCACAGCTAACGTCACTAAAGGGATTATCGTAGGAAGCATTTTTGCGCTCTCGTCTGTTATGGGATTTGACGCTATTTCCGAAAGCAAAAACGTCACAATAAGCTCGGAAAGCTCAAGCTCGCCAAGCTGACGCTTGCCCATCAGGCGCATTATTATTACTAAAATGAAGTATATTATCACGGTGCGTACAAATATGGTAAGCATTTTGACCTCGTTTTGAACGTGTTTTTTGTTAGTTTTTGATGAATTGGCGAAAAATATACGACAATACTTGTAAGATACTACGACATTTAAAAAAATATAAAAAAATTTCAAAAAAACTATTGACAAATCAAAATGACTGTGGTAAAATAATCAAGTCGCTGTGGAAAAATTCACAACGACATTACAGAAAAAAATCTTAAAAAACTTTGAAAAAAGTCTTGACAAAAGGTTTTTTCTGTGATATAATAACAAAGCTTTCGACGTGCGGACAGCACGCAGGGAGCGAAAATTGAACCTTGACAATTGAACAACAAAGAGATAAGTACAAAGCAAAAAATAGTGCGAAATACAGATCTGTCAATTTTAAATAGAGTACACGACT
>JAZRCL010000061.1:0-3468 GCA_045659745.1 Eubacteriales bacterium | reverse complement strand
CAGAGCCTTTGACGATGATTGGTGCTTGCCCGATCCAACGGGAAAGAGCGATGCGGAGTTTGTTGAGGTTATTAAGAAGATAGAAAAGAAAATAGCATCCTTATAACAGTAGTTTAACGAATAGCGGTCTTTTAACGATAGGAAGGCACTACACCTTGACGGGGAGTAGTGCTTTTCTGCATTTAAAGACTTCCGAGAAACAACATATAGGCACCGCATATATCGAAATGCACCACCAAAGAGAAAAGCCCTTGATTTACAAGGACTTTCGGCTAATTTTTAACGATAAAAAGAAAACAGTAGGTCGATACGATTGTATCAATCTACTGTTCCTTATTTGGCGGAGGCAGAGGGATTCGAACCCCCGTGGGGTTGCCCCCAAACGGTTTTCAAGACCGCCTCGTTATGACCGCTTCGATATGCCTCCGAGTATAAATATTAAATGTAATTTGGGAATGTTCGTTCAACTACCCAAGTATTATATCACACGCTATATTATTTGTCAAGATTAAATTAATAAATTCTTTATGCGTCAAGCTAAAAAATACAGGCGCGAGGGATATATCCCACGCGCCTTGATTCAGTCAGTAATTTCTATATAAACCGTAATAGACGAGGTGCCGTCTGATATTTCTATTTTCTTTGTACCTGTTGACGTTGATGCTCCAACTCTCCAAGTCCACGAAACGTTTCCTTCCGCGTCGGACTTTGCAGGCTCAAGGCCCTGCGCCTTGCTGGGACCCGAAGAATAATATACACTTATAGTGTATTCCGTGTTGGGCTTTCCCACTATTTCAACCGTCGCCTTTTGTCCTCTTGAAACAGGAGTTGTTATGGATTTCAACTGTATTTCATAAGTAGGCGCGGGAGGTTGGGTAGGCTTTTCCGTAGGTTTCTCAGTAGGCTTTTCAGTAGGCTTTTCAGTAGGCTGCTCCCCCTGTGACTGCGTGGGCTTTTCTGTCGGTACGTCTGCCCCGTTACCTGAGTAGTTCGACATGTATACCTTTATCTGCGTTCCCTCAAGCGCAACGACTCCTGCGGGGATTGACTGAGATGCAACCACACCTACCGAAGCATCTCCGTAATACAAAAGCACAAAGTTCCGCGCCCCCGACATCTTCTGTATCTCTGTCAAGGTTTTCCCTGTAAAATCAGGCACTGCATAAATAGACTCGCCGCTTTGAGCGAGCACAGAAACTCCCGTGTCCGTATCACCTATCCACCAATTTCCGTTTTCACCTATATATACGCTCTGACCGTCCTGGCCGTCCTTGCCGTTTAAGCCGTCCTCTCCCTTCGCACCCACAAGAGACTCTATCCATTCCTTCTCGCTACCCTCAAAGCCCTGCGAAACTGCTATTTCATACGCGCTCTTACCGTTAAGTGCACCGTTTTCATTCAAATCGGAAATAGAGATAAGGTCACTCCAAAGCTCCGTATCGGAATATCTCCATTGGATATAATCTCCACTGACTCGGAAAACCACTTCCCTCTCCTCCTCGCGACAGGAGGAAAGCGGGATTGCAAGTATAAAACACAAAATACAAATAAAGATACATTTAAGGGATTTCATATTCATACGTCTTCTCCAAAAACAAAATATATGCTTTATATTAACACAAATGTCGAATTTTGTCAACATCTCGGTGTCCCACAAAAAAATCCTCGGAGTATTCCGAGGATTTTTTATGTATTCCTATACGTATCAGTCCTTAAGAACCTTGCAGAAATAGAGGATCTGGAGAACAATACCTGCAACAACGTAAACCTCAACAACAGTTCCTACGATTCCGAGAAGTGTGCCGAGAAGTCCTGCAATAATACCGCCGAGAAGTCCTACAAGCCAGCCCAGAAGAGCAAGCACTGCGCCAACGATGAGTCCTGCAACAACGTAAACAATGATGCCTACTGCAAGCTCACTGCCATTTTCTCTCTTCTTGAAGGACAAGGGGAAAAATTTCTTCAAAGTTTCCATAATAAAATCTCCTTACTTAAGTAAAATTAATTTTTGCTGATTTGAATAATAAAAGCAGGTATGCTTGCCCTTTGACAAACATACCTGCTTTGAGAAAAGACAAATACATTTATTACTTATACTTTCTCTTGCGTGCAGCCTCAGACTTCTTCTTACGCTTTACGCTGGGCTTTTCATAGTGCTCTCTCTTACGAAGCTCGGTGAGGATTCCCGAACGAGCACACTGACGCTTAAAACGACGGAGTGCGCTGTCAAGAGACTCGCCGTCTTTTACTTTTACTTCTGCCATTTCTTTTTCCCTCCCCTCGCATTACAGAGTTATGTGGGTTAACCCCAAATCATACTCAACTATTATACACCACAAAATTATATTTGTCAATAACCTATTAAAGAAAATATTGTAAAATCACAAAATTATTTTACGACGATATTTACTATCTTATTGGGCACAACTATTTCTTTTACGATAGTCTTGCCCTCAATAGCTGCAGCTACCTTTTCATCTGCCTTGGCAAGAGCAATAACCTCATCCTTGTCCATATCAACGGGAACAGATATCTTTCCTCTGAGCTTACCGTTTATCTGGAGAATGACCTCAACTGTGTCGTCAGCAGTCTTTGCCTCGTCGTATGTGGGCCAGCTCTCGTACGCTATCGTGTCATTATGTCCGAGAATGCTCCACATTTCCTCGCCGATGTGAGGACAGATGCATGAAAGCATCTTGATAAGTCCCTCGGCGTAAGCCTTGGGGCACTTGCCCTCCTTGTAAACCGCGTTTACGAATATCATCATTTGGGATATAGCTGTATTGAACGCGAGCTTTTCAAAGTCGCTTGTGACCTTCTTTACAGTCTTGTGGTAGATCTTTTCAAGCGCGGGAACTTCTCCGTCCACAACATTCTGAGGCTCGGTGAAGAATGCCCATACTCTGTTGAGGAATCGTCTTGCGCCGTCAACACCCTGATCGCTCCAAGGCTTTGAAACCTCAAGCGGGCCCATAAACATCTCATACAGACGGAGAGTATCCGCACCGTAATCACGTACAACGTCGCTGGGGTTAACAACGAATTCGGGGAATCTCTTACCCATCTTGATACCGTTAGCACCAAGAATCATGCCCTGGTGAACGAGCTTCTTGAAGGGCTCTTTGGTGGGCGCAATTCCCTTGTTGTAAAGGTATCTGTTCCAGATTCTTGAATACATAAGGTGTCCTACCGCGTGCTCGGGACCGCCGATATAAAGGTCAACGGGCATCCAGTGCTTGAGAAGCTCTGGGTCTGCCAATACCTTGTCGTTATCGGGATCTATATAGCGGAGGAAGTACCAAGAAGAGCCTGCCGAACCGGGCATGGTGGAGGTTTCTCTTACACCCTTGACGCCGTTTTTGTCATACTGCTTCCACTCTGTTGCGTTCTCAAGAGGTGCTTTACCGTTCTTACCCTTATAATCCTCAAGCACGGGAAGAATGAGAGGAAGCTCCTCGTCGGGAAGGA
>JAZRCL010000060.1:0-9213 GCA_045659745.1 Eubacteriales bacterium | reverse complement strand
GTGATCTTGACGTGCGCTCTCTTTTCGCCGTCGATCTTTTTGTTTGCCGCAAGGTTTGCAAGATACTGAATGGAATCAAGGGTGTCGCCATGGTGGCCTATAAGCATACCTGCGCCCTCACCCTGAATGTCGATAAGCATTCCCTCTCTCTCAGGGGAGTACTTCATATCAACTGTGACGTTAAGCTGCATGTCCGCTACAAGCTGCTTTACGAACTCAAGCGCGATTTCCTCGCCCTTGAGAGCATAGACTGCGTTTATTCTCGCAGGAGAAGCTCCAATGCCGAACAGACCCTTCTTGGGCTCGTCAATGACCTCATACTTGATGTCCTCGACGTTAACGCCAAGCTGAGACGCAGCGTTAGCGACTGCCTCGTCAACTGTTTTTCCTGTTACAATTATTTCTTTTTTCACGTTATACTCCAATAAGTCGATTATTTTTCTTCTGTTGTGTCTGTGTTGTCCTTGCTCTTCTTAGCCTTTTTCTTGAAAAGTCCGCCGAATACACCCTCGGACTTGTCAGACTCGTCCTTGAGGCTTGCGCCGTCGGTCATGTTGTTCTCGGCGAGAGTTTCAGTCTTTTCGGGCTTTACCTCGATAAGCTCGGGCTCTTCAGTCTTGGGAGTGTAATTGCCCTTCTCGTCGTAGTCCTCATCGTCGATATGGTGGAGCGAACGTACCTTGCCTACGTTTTCGGACTTCTGTACGCGCTTGGGCTGCTTGCCCGCATATTCGCGCTCGGCCGCCTTATAGTCCTCCTCAGTAAACTGGGGAAGGGGCATTACCTTGCTGATGATTATCTGCTTTACGACGTTAAGTATGCTCTTGAATATCCAGTAGATACCAACTGCCGCAGGAACGATGAATGTCATCCATACGCTCATCAAGGGCATCATCCAGTCCATCATCTTGTTGGAGCAGCCTGCCTGAGCGTTGTTTGCTTCATTCTGTGTGGGCTGATAGGTGAACTTACGAGTGATCTTCGTGCTGAAGAAGTAAACTACGAAAGTCAAAACGGGTATTGCAAGGAGCCAGTAGAGCTTGGGATCCGCGGGGGTAAATCCGGGTGTATATCCCATGTTGATAGGACCAATGTTGAAGTTCATGTTTTCAGCAGCGGATGCGAGCTCCTCGATCTTTCCGTAAACTGCATCTCCGTTAGCGCAATAATCCTTTATTCCCTCAAAGGCTTCAACACCCTTGGTCTCAACTATCTCCTTAAACTTGGAAAGGAAGCTGATTGTACCGCTGTTAGCAACCTTTTCTCCAAGCACCTCAGACATATAAGTGGAAACGAAGTTTACAAATGTTCCGCCCATTCCGAGAACGTACTTTAAGGGGTTGATAACGATGCTGTAAAGCGCCATAATTACGGGGAGCTGAACTACAAGAGGCAAGCAACCGTTCATGGGGTTGAACTTTTCCTTCTGATAAAGCTCCTGAATTTCCTGATTGACCTTCTGCTGTGTAGCCTGATCGTTGCGTCCCGCGTACTTTTTGCGGATTGCCATTTCCTTGGGACGAAGCATTGCCTGCTTTTTAGAGTTGTTCTGCTGGAGTATGGAGAAGGGAACCATTACTATTTCCACAACTATTGCGAAAATAAAGAGCGCGAGTATATAGCTGTGCGCGGGCATTATCTTCGTTATCCAGCTGATAAAGGTACCTATATAGAAAAGTATCTTATCTACGAAATTATCGTCGGATGTGAATGTAATCTCATCTGCCTTCCAATCATCAAGCTTCTTGCTGGTATCAATAGCAGAGCTGCTCGCACAACCCGTAAAGATAGAGAGCAAAAGCACAAGGACGACTGCAAGCAGAAGAATTTTTGTGATGTTCTTTCTTTTTAACATTTGAACAGTCCTCTCGTTTATTTTTTTGGACTCAATCGTCATTGTCAAGTGGTAAGTAGTACTCAAAAACAAATTTGTTGTTTTCGGGTATAGTATAGAAAATTTTTTCTCCCAGAGAATTTTTTGGGTGCGACAGCCCACGTATTGGAACGGGATCGTATCCGCCGGGACACAACGGCTGACACCGAAGTATTCTCGCGACAGTCAGAATCATTCCCACAAAAAATCCGCGTCGGGTAAACGCCTGTATGGCGTAAGCCGAGCAGGTGGGGTAAAATCTGCAGCAGGGTTTTCTCTTTAAGGGAGATAAAAATTTCTGATAAAAGCGAACGAGCCATATACAGATATGTTTCATTTTATATCCGTATTCTGTGCGGAGCCGATATCTGAGCGCTCCGTTTCAATTTTCTTAAACATATCGAGCTTTGAAAAGGCGTATCTGAGTTCTCTCGCGATCGCGGTGCTTTTTTGTCCCACTATTTCTGGGCGCGCGCTTATCACGATAAGAAAACCTGTTTTTAAGTCCTTTTGTACGCAAGAATATCCCGCGCGAATAACTCTCTTTGCACGGCTGCGCTGTACTGCGCCGCCGACCTTCTTTGTAACAGAAAGACCAAGTCTGTTGACGTATATCTTTTGCGGATGCTCTCGGCAAAGTCTCTTTGCGTGGAGATCTCGCAGCACGTATACGCAGACGTATCTGCCGAAAAAGTGTTTTCCCGACTTATAGGTCTTGTTATAAAGATGATGCTCTTTAATTGCAGGATATTTCATTTCGCATCTCTCCTTGTATTTCCGCCAAACTTCCGTGTGTTTTTTGTTTTTTGACCCGAATCTTCTCTGTGGGTCCCCAGAGCAAAAAACCCCGATGCCATACATATAAGGCGCGCCATTGGCGGCACTGTTATGATAGGTCATCGGTGTTTTATGTTGATAGAGTTTTTCTAACTTTAAGAGCCGTAAAATTACGGTACCGAAATTTTTATCGGTATTAGTAGGTCAGTCTCTTTCTGCCTTTTGCACGACGTCTCTTGAGAACGTTTCTGCCGTCGGATGTCTTCATTCTCTTTCTGAAGCCGTGTTCCTTTTTTCTCTGACGCTTTTTGGGCTGGTATGTTCTGAGCATCTGATGCACCTCCTTGATTTTTTTCGGAAGCGTTTGGCATACAGCACATTTTTGAGGCTGTTTTACGCTTTTATACAATGACATCGTATATTATACAACAGTCATATGGGTTTTGTCAAGGATTTTTTTTAATTTTTTTGACTTTTCCATCAATTATTTTATAATATACGTGATTTTTAATACTTTTTCTCATAAAAACGGCGGAGGTTGAAGGGTGAGAAACTTCAAGCTCCGCTATTTTTATATGTTTTCTGAATTACTTGTTGAGTCCGTTGAGTGCCTTTGTGAACTGGCTCTTCTTATGAGCAGCGGCATTCTTGTGAATAATGCCCTTGGATGCGGCAACGTCAATTCTCTTAACGGCAACCTTGTATGCTGCCTGCGCTGCTTCCATATCACCGGAAGCGATTGCTGCGTTGTACTTCTTGATGTCTGTCTTCATAGCGGACTTGAACATCTTGTTCTGAAGTGTCTTTGTGGCAGTAACCTTAACACGCTTCTTAGCTGACTTAATATTCGGCATTTCTCTACCTCCATGTGTATTTACATATGATGTACGGACGCCCTCAGTCTGAGAGGGTACATCGGGACAGCCGCTCATACAGTAATATATCATACCACAACTTTTCGCAAAATGCAAGAGGTTTTTTGAATTTTTTGAAAATTTTTTTATTTAATTCTTCTTTGATACTTTGCCCGCGGCGGCAACTGCTTTCGCTTGCGCTACAGCTCGCATTTATGCGAAATGCAATTCGTATCCAAACCGCCGCAAAAGGGAGGGAGGTTGCGATTCCTCCCTCCCTTTTGATTCCCTCCTACGCAAACGCTTTCTCCGTTGTCGTTTATAGCGGCTAAGACGGATATTATATGACCTCACCGTTTATACGAGTTTGCTTGCAAACTCGTGGGGTTGGAGTATTCTTAAAGGGGAAGGGGGTCGTTCGGTGCTCGGAGAGCAAATTTTTCGGTAGAAAAATTAGAACATCCTTCCACTTTAAGCGGTATTCTTTGGATACTTTCTGCTACTGTTGGCAGAAAGTATCAAAGAAAAAAGTATCAATAAAAAAATCATTTCAGAGCATCACAAATACAATCAACTATATCCCCTGCAATCATACAATGCTCACCATATCGCTCGGCGGCAAAGTCACCTGCCAAGCCGTGAAGATACGCGCCGATTGCCGTCTTATCCAAAATTGACTCCGCGCCAAGCGTGCCGTTTCCAAGCATTGAGACGAGTATACCTGCCAAAACGTCTCCCGAGCCCGCAGTCGCCATTCCCGCATTTCCGCTGTTGTTGACGTAGACAGCGTTGCCGTCAGTAATTATTGAGTTGTGGTCTTTGAGCAGCATTATAACTCCATATTTTTGCGAAAATTCCACCGCCATCTGTACGGGATGACTTAAAATCTCATCTACACTTTCTCCGCAAAGACGCGACATCTCCTTTGGGTGCGGCGTAATTACCGTCTGTTTTCTTTGCTCTTCTGACAAATACTCCCAAAAACTCGGGCTTTCCGATAAAATATTCAGTCCGTCCGCATCTATGACGAGCGGAGCACTTATATTTTTGAGAACTGTTTCAACTATTTCTCTTGAAGTTTGGCTTTTACCCAATCCGCAACCGACAAGCACCGCATCAGCCCGTCTGACCTCGGCGGCAAGAAGCTCTATGTCCAAGCTCTCACCGTACAAAAGCATAACTGCCTCGGGCAGAGCAGACGAGATGGGCGAGAAATTCTCCTTATGTGTAAATACGCGCACAAGTCCCGCGCCCGTGCGAAGTGCCGCCTTTGCGGACAGAGTTGCCGCTCCGCTCATAGCAAGACCTAATTTTTTATCTTGGGGGAAGCTTCCGCACACGCATAGCACCTGTCCGTAGTCTCCCTTGTTTGTTCTTTGCTCCCTTGGCTTAAAGCAAAAGCGCAGATCCTTCAAATCCACGCTCTTACCTAAGACGTTGGGAATAACGTCTGCTTTTCTCATTATTATCCCTCACTGTTGTCCGTAGACTTTTGATTGGATGCAATTCCAGTGCCCGCCTTGGGCTCTACGAAAAACACGTCCTTTATAACAATCTGTGTGGTGGGAACAGATTTTTCGCCCGTGGTTTCAGATGCCTTGACCTCTGATTTTGCGATAGCGTCCAACACATCAAGCCCTGCAATTACGTAGCCAAAGGCTGCATATTCGTTATCAAAATTCACAGCTCTGCCGTGCGTTATGAAAAACTCGGATCCGGCGGAGTTGTTGTCCGTGTCGCGAGACATAGATACAACACCCTTTATATGCGAAAGATGGTTTTCGTGTCCGTTGCTTATAAACTCACCTATGATGTTGTTCGCGGTCTTTTTTTCTCCCGACTTATCCCTTGATCCGCCTTGTATCAAAAGATTATTTACGACTCTGTGAAATACGGTATTATTGTAAAAATCCTTTAGCACGAGCGCCTTGAAATTGTTTACCGTTACGGGCGCGATGTCCTCTCTGAGCGCTATTACTATATCGCCGTAATTTTCAATTCTGACAACGACAAAGTCCGTAGGAATACTTGAAAGAATGAAATCATTGTAATCATACGCGCCAATCTGAGCGGTCACCTTATCCATATCCACGTCAACGCCGTGTCCCGTTTTGGAGGTGTCGTAAAATTTACCCTCTCCGCTTGCGCCGTCGAGAGTATATTTGGGAAATTCTATTTCCTTTTGCTGCTCAGTTGTGCCGCCGTCGCGATTTTGTCCGTCGTTGTGCTTGAGAACAGCCATAACGAGAGCGACGTCTATAAGCGCAAGAACCAGTGCAACCGCAACAATTATTATAATTTCTTTTTTCTTGCTCTTTTGCTTTGTCGGGGAATTCTTCTTACCCGATTTTATTTCTTTTTTAGCCATTACTTTAGCCTTTCACTATATTTCTGTGTCTATTGTAGCACCTTTGAGTACTAAAGTCAAGTGGACAAGGATATAATTCCGGACTTCCGCACATACAATTTACCGTATTTATGAGCATCTGCGGAGGAAAAAATGGAGATAAGATCGCATAGCGGCAACCCAAAAAGCCTCTTGGCTTTCGGTGGGATATTTATTTGCGCGGTTATTTTGTGGCGCGACCTACGGAATGCTCTGCTTCCGTTTGCTCTGGCTTGGATCATATGCGCTCCGATAAGGCAGCTATCGCAAAGGATATCAAAGAAAACAAAGCTTAACTTCAAGCTCTGCGCTGTAATTTGCCTTGTTTTGATGCTTGTCGCTCTGGGATTTTTATTAAAGCTTGGGCTTTCTTTACTTTTTGGCGAGATTCTCTCTATTTATAACAGGCTTACACGAGAGCCACGCCTCATTTTAGACTTTTTTGAGAACGCAAGCGAAAAAATCCGCGAGTCTGGTGGTTTATTTTCGATTTTTGATAGGCTTTCGGAGAATAATGAGTTATCGGGCATCGCAGAAAGTCTGAAAATGAGCTTTTCGGCCGCTGTAAGCCACATCATCTCATCCGTCGGGCAAAAAATTTCGGGCTTTGCGGTGAATACTGCCGCGAAAATCCCGTCGGTAATACTGTTTTTTATAGTCTTTTTTTCGTCCTGCTTTTACTTTTGCTGTGACGACGGTAAAATTTCGAATTTTTTTATAAATCTTTTGCCAACAGACACAAAGAACTGTCTGCCGCGTCTGAAAAAGAGTGTAAAGGAAGTGATTTTTAGCTATATCAAAGCATCACTTTTGCTTTGCGTTATAACTTTTTTAGTTGTCCTTGTCGGTCTTTTGTGTATAGAGTGCAGGTATGCAATTTTACTATCACTTCTCGTGTCAATAATTGACCTGCTGCCAATACTCGGCGCGGGTGTTATACTGCTTCCGTGGAGTCTTTTCTGCTTTTTGTGGGCAGATATAAAGACGGGGGTCGCTCTGCTTATCATCTGGGTAATCGTGGCGGTTGTCCGTCAGGCTTTAGAGCCAAAGCTGATTGGAAAAAGAATAGGACTTCACCCTCTTGCAGCTCTGGCGGCGGTATATATCGGAGTTAAGCTTGCAGGGGGCGCAGGGATTATCATAGGGCCGATTGTTGCCGTTGGAATAAAAGTAATTTTGCCAATACTCAAAGGAGAAAAAGACAAATGATTTATGCTCGCGCTATTGACAATAATTTACAAGTATAGTATAATTAATGCGTAAAAATTATTTGCCGCAAAGGCAAAAAGGAAAGGTTCAGGCTTATGGAAAAGAAAAGACTTTGCGAGCTTTCTCGCATAGCAACACAGATACGCATCGGCGTAATTGAGTCCACTCACGCGGCGTCCTCGGGACACCCCGGCGGCTCGCTCTCCATTTCCGATATTATGGCGTATCTTTATTTTGAAGAAATGAATATAGATCCCAAGAACCCCAAGTGGGAGGGACGCGACAGACTCGTGCTCTCCAAGGGACATACCGCTCCCGCGCTTTATTCGGCTCTTGCGCTCAAGGGATTTTTTGACGTTGAGGCACTTAAGACTCTCCGTCAGGCAGACAGCTTTTTGCAGGGTCACCCCGATATGAAGGGAACTCCCGGTGTGGATATGACAACAGGCTCGCTCGGACTGGGCATTTCTGCGGCTTGCGGAATGGCTCTCGCGGGCAAGATCGACAACAAGGATTATAGAGTTTACGCGATACTTGGCGACGGTGAATCCGAGGAAGGTCAGGTATGGGAGGCGGCAATGTTTGCAGCTCACTACAAGCTCTCCAATCTCTGCGTTATAGTTGACTCCAACAAGCTCCAGATAGACGGTCCTGTGGCTGAAGTAATAGGCCCCGCTCCCTTTGAGCCCAAATTTGAGGCGTTTGGTTTTAACGTAATTACCATCGACGGACACGACTTCGAGCAGATCGAGGCAGCATTCAAGGCGGCTCGTGAATGCACCGACAGACCCACTGCAATAGTTGCGAACACCGTAAAGGGCAAGGGCGTTTCGTTTATGGAAAATCAGGTAAAGTGGCACGGAAACACTCCCAAGGGCGAGCAGTATGACATCGCTATGGCAGAGCTCACCGCAAAGCTTTGATAAGAGGAGGGCAAAAAAATGGCAGATAAGATAGCTACAAGAGAAGCGTACGGCAACGCGCTGGTTGCTCTCGCTGAAAAATATGACTACGTAGTGCTTGACGCAGACCTCGCGGAAGCAACAAAGACGGGTACTTTTAAGAAGGCTTACCCCGACAGATTTTTTGACTGCGGTATTGCCGAGGGCAATATGATAACCGTAGCGGCAGGCCTTGCAGCAGCAGGCAAGGTTGCTTTTGCTTCGTCCTTTGCTATGTTTGCGGCAGGACGCGCATTCGAACAGGTTAGAAACTCGGTGGGTTATCCTCACCTTAACGTCAAAGTGGGCGCAACTCATGCGGGTATTACAGTCGGCGAGGACGGAGCTACGCATCAGTGCCTTGAGGACATTGCGCTTATGCGTACAATTCCCGGCATGACTGTTGTAAACCCCTCGGACGCGGTTGAGGCTCTCGCGGCAGTTGACGCGGCGGCTTCCACATACGGCCCCTTCTACCTCAGATTCGGCAGAGCGGCAGTTCCTGTAATAAACGACAGACCCGACTATAAGTTCGAGCTTGGTAAAGGAGTTCTTCTCCGCGACGGCAAGGATGTGACTATAGTTGCAACAGGTATTATGGTAAGCATGGCACTTGAGGCGGCAGAAACACTTGCGGCAGAGGGAATCGACGCGCGCGTTATAAACATTCATACCATCAAGCCCATTGACAAGGAGATAATTCTCAAGGCGGCAAGCGAGACGGGCGCAATCGTGACGGCAGAGGAGCATAATATAATCGGCGGTCTTGGCTCGGCAGTGAGCGAGGTAGTCTGTGAGGGTTGCCCCGTGCCTGTTGTTAAGGTTGGCGTAAATGACTGCTTCGGTCGCTCCGGAAAGGTTCCCGCGCTTCTTGAAATGTACGGACTCACCCCCGCAAATATTGTTGAAAACGTAAAGAAAGCAATTTCCTTGAAGTAATAAAAAAGGACGGAGATGCCAGCAGGCATCTCCGTTTTTTCTTTAATAATAAAATGCGTGGTTTCCGACCTTGAAGGCAAACTGTCTGTTCTGTGAAATCCAATTTGTCGGCGAGGTCTTGGGATTAAAGAAGTACAGCACGTCGGTGGACAGTGAGTATCCCTCAATACACATTTTTGCCGCGATAATACTCTCGGCGTTCGGGGTCTTATATATTGCTCCGTTTGCCGTGGG
>JAZRCL010000059.1:0-2486 GCA_045659745.1 Eubacteriales bacterium | reverse complement strand
CCAAAGTGCGAGTTGACAGAGCCGAGCAAGTGCAGGCGATAGGCAACGACACACGACGGCGACAGGGCAAGGAGTTGGCGAAAAGTCCGACGAGGGGAAAAGGCAAAAACAAAAGCACCGCGATTGCGGTGCTTTGTTTTTGTGCTCGTAGTATAAAAATGCAACTCGGAAACGGCTCGTTCAAGCCTGTTTCTTTCCTTCTTAGGCTCTTTTATTTTGCATCAATCGACGTCCCGCTACAAACAATCTGTTTAAAAACCTCTCTCTTTCAAAAGAGTGGAGAGCTTATCCGGAAAATTAACCGTCATACCGTCAACCCCGGCATCCAAGACGCCACTCATAATCTCCTCGTTTGAAACGCCCCATGCCCTTACGTTAAGCCCCAGCTTATGCCATTTCGCAACGAGGTCGGGATCTTCTACAACCAGTGCTGCTTTCGGGCAGATTTCACTTATTTTGTCCGCTATCAGCTCTAAGGTATGCGCCTCGGACACATCAGACGTCAGGTGACCGAATCGGAACTCCTTACCGTAAGCCGCTGCCCGTTTAAGCTCATCATAATTAAATGATGTAATAACGGTTTTTTGCGCAAGATCATATTCGCGAAGTATATCAATTACCGCCTCTGCAGTTCCGCACTGCTTGAGTTCTATTGCAAAGGTAATATCCCTATCAGCAAATTCGTCTAAAAACTCGCGGAATGTTGGAATTTTCGCCTTATATTCATCCTTTATTACGTCAAAGCCAAGAAGCTCACCGTAGGTGTAATCGGTTACGTTACCCTTACCGTTGGTCACACGATCAATGGTATGATCATGGAATAGCACTGCCACACCGTCTTTTGTTATATGAACGTCAGTCTCAATGCCGTTAGCACCTTGCTCCAAACCTAATCTGAATGAAATCATCGTGTTTTCGGGTCTGTATTGGCTTGCCCCCCTGTGAGCATAATTAACAAAGTCAATTTTTTGGTCCTCTTCTATCACTTGATCAAGTTTGTTGATTAACTTATCAAGAAATTTTGAAAACGCCGAGCTATCCAAAAATGGATTCAACTCGCTCTTACCGATAAGCTCTGCCTTGCCCTTGGTATCGTTTTGCCAGGAGTGATTTCCTATAAATAAGTCGACTCGCTCTCCTTTAAGCCGCTCTATGCTCTTGTAAAACTCGCCTCTGTAAAGATAATTTACGCTTTTAGCTCGCATAAATGCCTTTTTAAGTTGATTTGTTCCTGCACCGCCAAAAGTTCCCGCTCTGTAAGTTTTTTCGTTTTCCTTGACGTCGAAGAACAAAGATATGGTGCCTTCTGTGTGTCCCGGGGTATGTAAAGCCTTGATTTCGGTTTTGCCCAGGCGTATCACGTCTCCGTCCTTTATATCAAAATCAATTTCAAAATCCTTAATATATTTCTTATCGTTGAAATTGAGATAGGTCTTTGCTCCCGACATTTTAACGATCTCAGCGGTAGCTCCTGAATGATCGCTGTGTCCATGGGAATGAATGACAATTTTAACGTCTTTTACGGAAAAACCAAGAGCTTCAATGGATTCTTTTAAAGCCTCACCATCACCCGGATAGCCCGTATCTATCAGAATAAGCCCTTCGCTTGTAGCAAGCATATGACACGAAGCACGATAACTACCAACAAAATACAAATTATCAATCATTTTAAAAGGTTTGATGTCGGATATCATAACATTCTCCTTCAAGTTTTATAAAAATTTAAATCACGGCAAAAACCATTGCCCGATATACAACCATCATAAGCGGAATAAATTTGACGCATACCGTTTCAATCTCGTTTTTGCTTTGCACCCCATTTATTATCATATCTTCTTTTGTACATTTTATCATAAATCACCCTCTTTTTCAAGAGTTTTCATAAAATCGCAAGTTCAAAACCGAAATAAATATTCAAGAAAAGGTGCAATGGTGAAAAGGGGGGTTACCCCTAAAAACACAAAAAGCCCCCGAAATCAAGGACTTTTGTGTTAGGGTGCAAAATTGTTGCCCCATTATGGCTCCCCGGACAGGGCTTGAACCTGTGACATCATGATTAACAGTCATGCGCTCTACCGACTGAGCTACCGAGGAATATTGTGTTGGCCTCGCCCTATCTTCCCGGACCGCTTCCAGTCGAGTATTTTCGGCACCGCACAGCTTAACTTCCGTGTTCGGAATGGGAACGGGTGGACCCTGTGCGTTATGAAGACCAACTTGTAAGTTAGCACCGCCCTATCTTCCCGGACCGCTTCCAGTCGAGTATTTTCGGCACCGCATAGCTTAACTTCCGTGTTCGGAATGGGAACGGGTGGACCCTATGCGTTATGAGCACTAACTAAAATTGCCAACTTTCGTCGGCGTCAACATTCTGTCAGCTGTATTCAGCCAACTTTGTTGTGGTGCACCTTCAGGGATTCGAACCCTGGACCCACTGATTAAGAGTCAGTTGCTCTACCAGCTGAGCTAAAGGTACGTATTTCCTT
>JAZRCL010000058.1:0-28549 GCA_045659745.1 Eubacteriales bacterium | reverse complement strand
AAGGATTATATTTCGCTTGAAGATAGAATATAAAAACATAAAGACTCGTCCTAATCAAGTTGGGGCGAGCCTTTTTTGTGTAATAGAAAAAATCCCCACGTCATATATTAGTATATATTTATGACAAGCTGTGGGGAGGGATCTTTATAAATATAAGTGTTGAAAGCATAATGAAAATGGGGCTTTCGGAGAGCGAGGTGGGGGCATCTCGCAAAGCTTACGGCTCAAACAGAATGACCCCAAAAAAGAAAAAGAGCTTTGTAAGGAAGTTTTTATCAAATTTGTCCGATCCCGTAATAAAGATACTTCTTGGCGCGCTTATAATAAATTTATTGTTCGTTTTCAAAAGCTCAAACTGGGCGGAATGTATAGGAATAGGCGTGTCCGTGCTGCTCGCTACACTTATCTCAACCTTTTCAGAACATTCCTCGGAGAATGCTTTTGCGCGTCTCGAGGCGGAATATTCCTCGGGAAAGGCGAGAGTTATACGCGACGCGACACTCAAAGAGGTAGGAATAGAAGACATAGTTGTTGGAGATATAGTAAGCCTTTACGCGGGAGAGCAGGTACCTGCCGACGGAGAGATAATTTTCGGCAGAATATATGCCGATCAGTCGGCTATGACGGGGGAGAGTAGAGAGGTTGAGAAGACGCCGCGCGACAGTGCCGAGGACACAACTCCCGCCTCCCCGTATTTTTGTTTTCGCGGATGTACTGTATTATCGGGCAGCGCGTATATGAGAGTAGAGAGAGTCGGAGATGCGACTTTTCTCGGTGGGATTTCAAAAGAGGTGCAGGGAGATACGGTAGAGAGTCCGTTGAAGTTGCGCCTGAGTCGACTGGCGAGGCAGATAAGCATATTTGGATATATAGCGGCATTTTTAGTTGCCGCGGCATATCTTTTCAAAACCTTTGCCATAGACTCGGCGTTTGATATGGAGATAGTAAAATATAAAATCACAACCCTGCCGTTTTTGTTTGAGCATTTGTTCGGCGCTTTGACTCTGGGGCTGACGGTCATAGTGGTCGCCGTGCCAGAGGGTTTGCCGATGATGATAGCGGTGGTGTTATCCTCAAATATCAAAAGAATGGTCAAGGATAACGTGCTTGTCCGAAAGCCCGTGGGGATTGAGAGCGCGGGGAGTATGAATATACTTTTCACGGATAAGACGGGTACGCTGACTGTGGGAAAGCTTGGCGTGGGCGAGGTTTATCTTGGCGACGGGCAGAGGTGCGAGAGTGTTTTATCACTTAAAGAGCATTATCCCGCGGTGTTCTCGGAATACGCGATAAGCGGAATTTTGGGTGGCGAGGCGCAGATAGGAAAAAGCTCGTCGGGAGAGCCTGGAATACTTGGCGGCAACTCGACAGACAGGGCAATACTTTCGTCTGTTTGCGGTCTGTGCGAGACAAATATCAGCAAAAGAGGAGAAAGACTTATTGATAAAATCCCCTTTGACAGCGACATTAAAATGTCGGCGGCGAAAGTGCTTGTGGGCGGAAAGAAAAAGATATATATAAAGGGCGCGCCTGAAAAATTGTTGCCGTATGTTAAAAAATACATATCGGGGAGTGGAGATATACTGCAATTCTCGCCGTCAATCATCAAAAAAATATGCAAAAATGCAACGGTGCAGGGTAAAAGGGTGATTATGATGGCGGTGTCGGAGAGCGATATGCCGCTCTCGGACATTGCACGGAAAAAGCTACCCGAGCTTATATTTATCGGACTTGTTATACTTGAGGACTTTTTGCGCGAGTCTGCGGCGGAGTCGGTAAAGACGCTCAGGGACGCAGGTGTTGGCGTGGTTATGATAACGGGAGATAACAAGGACACCGCGATAAATATAGCGCGAGGGTGCAATATTTTGTGCGAGGACAGAAATGTGGCGTTGACAAGCGCAGAGCTTGCAGGGATGACGGATGGCGAGGTCAAGGAGATATTGCCGCGCCTTTGCGTTTTGGCGCGCGCGCTTCCGCAGGATAAGAGCAGGCTTGTGCGACTTTCACAGGATATGGGGCTTGTGGTCGGAATGACGGGTGACGGAGTCAATGACGCGCCCGCGCTTCGCGCGTCAGACGTGGGATTTGCTATGGGGAGCGGCGTGCAGGTGGCAAAGGATGCGGGGGATATCGTGATACTTGACAATAACCTCTCCTCAATTTGCCGAGCAGTGCTTTACGGCAGGACTGTTTTCAAGAGTATCCGAAAGTTTATCACGCTTCAGCTTATGATGAATTTCTGCGCGGTGGGTGTGTCTATGATATGTCCTTTTTTAGGGATAAAGTCACCTGTGACCGTAGTTCAGATGCTTTGGATAAATATTATAATGGATACGCTTGGAGGACTTGCGTTTGCGGGCGAAGCGCCGCTTGAGTCGAGCATGAGGGAGAAGCCAAAGCGCCGCGACGAGCAGATACTTAATTCCTATATGATAAATGAGATTGTGTTCCTTGGCGGGTTTACCGTGGCGATGTTTTTGTTCTTTCTCAAATGTCCGTTTGTGACCTCGCTTTTCAGGTATGACTCGCAAAGGCTGTATCTTTTGACGGCATTTTTTGCGCTATTTATCTTCTCGTCTGTGTTTAATTGCTTTAACGCGAGAACGGATAGAGTAAAGCTGTTCTCAGGTCTTGGCAAAAATAAGACGTTTATTCTCATAATGAGCGGAGTGCTGTTTATACAAATTCTGTTTATTTACCTCGGCGGGCCCGTGCTTCGTACACTTCCGTTGACGCTCCGCGAGCTTGGAATAACTTTTTTGTTCTCGCTTCTCGTCTTTCCCGCGGAGCTTCTGCGAAAGCTTGTATTAAGGATGTTTGGAAAGAAAAGGGGGTATTAGGTTTTTTCTGATACTTTGTCAATAGCGACAAAGTATCCAAAACGCCACAAAAGGAAAGGGAGGTTGCGATTCCTCCCCTTCCTCTTGACTCCTATCCTACGCAAAGGCCTACTCGGACAACGATCATAGCGGTTAAGACGGATATTCTATTACCCAACTATTTATGAGAGTTTGCTTGCAAACTCGCGGAGAGGGGAGAGTCTTGAGAGGGGAGAGGGTCGTCCGTTGTTTTCGTTTGCGAAAACAAATTTCACGGAAGGGAAATTAGGACACTCTCCACTCTTAAGCGGCGCTCTTTGGTGACTTTCTGGGGCTGCTGCCAGAAAGTCACATAAAAAGAAAGTATTGTATTAAGGCAAAAGGCAACCCCTTTTGCCTTGTTTTTCTCCCCCGTACTTGACAAACCCCTTGTATTTTATTATAATATAATTGTATAACTATATTATAATGGATAGATAGGCTTAAAACATAGAAAACGAGGGTAAAAATATGACAAACAAGGAAAGATTTATTGAAATTTTCAAGTCAAAAATAACACGTGAAGGAGCTGACAAGCTACTCGCGTATCTTTGCTCGGACTCCTGCGACTTTTTCTACGCACCCGCAAGCACACGCTACCACGGTGCATACGAGGGAGGACTGCTCGAGCATAGCCTTAACGTCTACGATTGCCTTTGTGACATAATGAAGCGACCCAGAATAAAGGAAACCTACGGAATACAGTTCTCGGATGAAAGTATTGCTATTGCGGCGCTGCTACACGACCTCTGCAAAACTAATTTTTACAAGGTCAGCTACCGAAACGTCAAAAATCCCGAGGGCAGATGGGAGTCCGTACCATTTTACACCATTGAGGACACGCTCCCTTACGGCCACGGCGAAAAGTCGGTATATATCGCGTCGGGCTACATGAAGCTCACGCGCGACGAGGCGTTTGCGATACGTTATCACATGGGTTTCTCCACAAACGACGACCCGGGCAACGTGGGCAGAGCGCTTGAAATGTTCCCCTTGGCGTTCTTCCTCAACTGCGCCGACTCCGAGGCGGCGTACTTTATGGAAGGCTCTCCCAAGAACTGATAGAAAGGAAAACATATGAAAAGAGTATTTTTAATAGTCCTTGATAGCTTTGGAATCGGCGAGCTGCCCGACGCGGCAGCCTTCGGCGACAAGGGCACCAATACCTTGAGAAGTATAACCCGCTCGCAGTATTTCTGCGCGGACAATATGATAAAGCTTGGACTTGCAAATATTGATGGAGTGGACTGTCTTGATAGTATTGACTCTCCTATAGGTGCGTGCGCGCGTATGATAGAGAAATCTCGCGGCAAGGACACGACGGTCGGACATTGGGAGATTGCGGGGCTTATCTCGCATAGTCCGCTTCCCACGTACCCCGATGGTTTTCCGCCCGAGATAATAGACGAGTTCTCCAAGCAAACTGGCAGAGGAGTGCTTTGCAATAAGCCTTACTCGGGCACGGACGTTATCCGCGACTACGGTAAGCAGCACATGGAGAGAGGCGACCTTATAGTTTACACCTCGGCGGATAGCGTGTTCCAGATAGCCGCGCACGAGGATATAATAGATATTGAAACGCTTTACGAGTATTGCAGAATTGCCCGCAGAATACTCTGTGGCAAGCACGGAGTGGGCAGAGTTATCGCGCGTCCCTTTATTGGTGAGCATCCATTCAAGAGAAGCGCAAAAAGACACGACTTTTCGCTTGAACCCACGGGAGAGACTGTTCTCGATCTGATCAAAGCTTCGGGAAAGGACGTAATTTCCGTCGGCAAGATATATGACATTTTTGCGGGACGCGGCACGACAGAGAGCTACTATACCCACTCAAACACCGAGGGTATGCAGAAGACTCTTGAGATAGTGGACAGAGATTTTGACGGTCTTTGCTTTGTAAACCTCGTTGATTTTGATATGGTTTACGGACACAGAAACGATATAGACGGCTACGCCAAGGCGATTTGCGAGTTTGATACGTGGTTGCCCGCGTTTATGTCAAAAATGCGAGAGGACGACGTACTTCTTATCACTGCCGACCACGGCTGTGACCCCGGATATATACAGTCCACCGACCACTCGCGCGAGCACACGCCGCTGCTTATTTACGGCGAAAAAATTATTCCCGCAAATTACGGTACGAGAGAAACCTTTTCGGATATTGCCGCAACGGTCGCTCATCTTTTGGGAGTTGAATATAATTTAGAGGGTGAGAGCCTTATTTGAGGTGTTTATGAAAGAAATAAATGCAAAAGAATTACTTGATATTGCCATAAAGGCAAGAGAGGGTGCTTATGCGCCCTACTCGAAATTTCACGTTGGCGCGGCGCTGCTTTGCGCGGACGGAGAGATATTCACGGGCGCTAACGTTGAGAACGTGTCCTACGGCGGAACTATTTGCGCCGAGAGAGTTGCTATAACCGCGGCTGTCACACACGGACATAGAGATTTTACAGCTATTTCGATAGTGGGCGCGCCCGATGGACAGGCTCCCACGGAGTCTTGCTTGCCCTGCGGATTTTGCAGACAGTTTATGAGCGAGTTTTGCTCGGCAGATTTTGAGATAATAGTCGCAGACGGAGAGGGCGTTCGAGTATTTACACTCGGTGAGCTGTTGCCTCATTCTTTCTCGTCGGACATGTTGAATTGAGGAATATTATGCATAACAAAACACCAACAACAAATGAGGTAAAGACGGGCAGATGCGACAGCTGTGAGTTTTACGACTTTGACGAGGAGTGGGAGGAGTACGTCTGTACCATGTCGCTTGACGAGGACGAAATGGTGGATTTCCTTTCCCGTAACACAAACAGATGCCCATATTACAGATATTACGACGAATATAAGAGTGTTCACAAGCAGATATAATCTGCCGATTTAATTGCAGATTTACGTAGGGAGTAGTTATGATAGGTGCGGATAAGAGAAAATTGAATATTTTAAGAGTTATAATCTGCGCTGTTGTACTCTGCGCGCTTATGTGGACTTTGATGTATGGATACGCAGATGGGCTTGAGCTTATAGGCGAAAAGCTCGAGGAGATAAACCCCGATAAAACAGGAGATATGAAAAACACAATGTGGCTTATAGAGCACATTATGTTTATACTTCCCGTGTGTATACTGCTTATATTCCAGCTCATATTTTACAGAATATGGAAAGAGCGTGATGAACAAGTATTGCACAAGGAATGCTTTATCTCGTTGCTTGTGGCATTTCTGTTCACATACGCGATATTGCTTCCCGCTGTGATAATTTCCAGCAAGCAAGCGCCTGTGCCGGTAGATGAGGAAACGGGCAAGGAGCTGCCCACCCTTATAATAAAGACGGGTGAGTGGTTTATCTGGCAGTTTATGATATTTTTAGCGCCTTTGCTTTACCGCAAGGTGAGCGCGGATAACGCTCAAAATCTTCAAAAAACAGAGGATGAAGAAATTGAAGAAAACAGTTAAAATCGGTATAATAATTATGGCTTTTGCTCTGCTTTGCTCCTGCTCGCAGACGCCAACAATAGGAAACGGTGAAAAGCCTGAGCTTGTCGAGGACAATTTCAAGCCCAATACTCTTGAGAATATTGATAAGGAGCTTGAGGCTTACGAAAAATACAAGAAAAATGCTTCATCTGCTTTTTCGGACCTGATAACTACGTCGGCAGATGAGTTTGAATATGCAGTCACAGAGAGTGGTGTGAGAATTGATAAGCATATCGGACAGAGCGAGATGGTTGTTATCCCCACAGAGATAGACGGGCTTGACGTGACTGAAATTGCAAGTGAGGCATTCTATATGCCCGAGGGCAAAAGCAACGTCAGAAGCATCTACGTTCCCGACACGGTAAAGAGTATTGGTTTTGCGGCATTTAAGGAATGCTCAGCCCTCCAACTTATACGTCTGCCGTTTATTGGCGACGGGGCAGAGAATACTCACGTAGGATACGTGTTTGGAGCGGATAAGTATGATAAAAACGCATTGAATATCCCTACGTCACTTGAAATGATAGTTATAGGAGAGGGTGAGGACTCCGTCTCAGAACGCGCGTTTTATGGCGTAAAGAGCGTTGAGGCGATAGTTCTTCTCGGCGTCAGGAGCATAGGAAAATTCGCGTTTTACGAGTGCGACCAGCTTTGTTATATAAGTCTTCCCGACACACTTGAAAGTATCGGAGATTATGCCTTCTCTACTTGTCAGTCTCTCTCTAAAATAGAGCTTCCTAAGAACGTAAAGAGCGTTGGCTTTGGAGCATTTTACAGATGCAGATCTATGTGTGATATGACGCTGTCTGTCATCGGCGACGGAAATAAAAACACGCATATCGGATATATATTTGGAGCTGAGGTGGCGGATTGGAATGAGGATTTCGTCCCCGCGTCGCTTAAGAGAGTGACGCTTCTTGACACCTGCACCCGAATTGAAAACAAGGCGTTTGCGAACTGCGATGGAATAGTTGAGATAATTTTCTCGGATGGGCTTGAGTTTATCGGAATTCGGTCGTTCGTAAATTGCCGTTCGCTTTCGAAGCTTGATTGCCCCGCGACTCTTAAGACAATATCGGGTGATGCGTTTTTTGGATGCGATCATATCGTGTCGCTTAAGGTCACGGGCGGTAAGACTGAAATACACGCGCAAGCCTTTTACGGATGTGATGCGCTTGTTGACATGGATCTTAGCGGAGCGTCCAAGATATACCAAAATGCCTTTGAAAACCAAGGTGATTAAAATAGAGAGAAAATTCATTACCGCAAGGTAATTTAGGGAGGAAATAAAATGTCCAACTACAAAATGGAAACAAAATGCGTTCAGGGCGGATATACACCCGGCAACGGTGAGCCCAGACAGATTCCGATAATTCAGTCAACTACGTTCAAATATACCACAAGCGCAGATATGGGTAAGCTTTTCGACCTTGAGGCGTCGGGGTATTTCTACACAAGACTTCAGAATCCCACCAATGACTACGTTGCAGCAAAGATTTGCGAGATGGAGGGGGGAACTGCGGCTATGCTTACCTCCTCGGGTCAGGCTGCAAACTTCTTTGCGGTGTTTAACATCGCGTCCTGCGGCGACCACGTCGTATCCTCGTCGTCCATCTACGGCGGTACGTACAATCTCTTTGCAGTGACAATGCAGAAGATGGGTGTTGAGTTTACATTCGTCTCCCCCGACTGCACCGCCGAGGAGCTTGAAGCGGCGTTCAGACCTAACACAAAGGCAGTTTTCGGTGAGACCATAGCTAACCCAGCGCTCACAGTGCTTGATATAGAAAAATTCGCACAGGCGGCTCACGCGCACGGCGTTCCGCTTATCATAGACAACACCTTTGCAACACCCATAAACTGCCGTCCTTTTGAGTGGGGAGCTGACATAGTCACTCACTCTACAACAAAGTACATGGACGGTCACGGCGCGGCTGTTGGAGGTTGTATAGTTGATTCGGGCAAGTTTGACTGGAGAAAGTACGCGGACAAGTTCCCCGGACTCTGCACGCCTGATGAGAGCTATCACGGAGTCACATATACCGAAAGATTTGGCATTGAGGGCGCGTTTATTACCAAGGCGACTACACAGCTTATGCGCGATTTCGGTGCAATACAGTCCCCTCAGAACGCATTTATTCTCAACCTTGGACTTGAGAGTCTGCACGTAAGAATGGCGCGTCACTGTGAAAACGGACTTGCGGTTGCAAAGTATCTTCAGTCTGACGACAGAATTGCGTGGGTAGCTTACCCAAGTCTTGAGGGTGACAAATACTATGACCTTGCGCAAAAATACATGCCTAATGGCACTTGCGGCGTTGTAAGCTTTGGCGTTAAGGGTGGCAGAGCAAAGGCTGAGGAGTTTATGAAAAACCTCAAGATTGCGGCTATTGAGACTCACGTTGCAGACGCAAGAAGCTGCTGCTTGCATCCGGCTTCAGCAACCCACAGACAGATGAACGATGAGGAGCTTTTGGCTGCAGGAGTATCTGCTGACCTTGTAAGATTCTCTTGCGGAATTGAGAATGCGGACGACCTTATCGCAGACATCAAGCAGGCGCTTGATGCTATCTCGTAATATCAAATAAGGAGATATTTGAATGCCTATTAAAATACCAAATCTTCTTCCTGCAACAAACACGTTGCTTGAAGAAAATATATTCGTAATGACAGAGACTCGCGCTATCACGCAGGACATAAGACCGCTTCATATACTTATGCTCAATCTTATGCCCAAGAAGATAGTGACTGAGACGCAGATCGCGCGTCTTGTAGGAAACTCGCCGCTTCAGGTCGAGCTTGACCTGTTGCAGACCGCAAGTCACAAGTCCACACATACCTCCGAGGAGCATATGCTCTCGTTTTACAAGACCTTTGATGAGGTAAGGGACAAAAAATACGACGGACTTATAATCACGGGCGCACCCGTTGAGCATATGGAATTTGAGGACGTGGAGTATTGGGATGAGCTTTGCGAGATCATGGAGTGGAGCAAGACTCACGTGACCTCGACATTGCACATCTGCTGGGGGGCGCAGGCGGGACTTTACTATCATTTCGGCGTAAAGAAGCAGGCGCTTGACAAAAAGCTTTTTGGAATATTCAAGCATAAAAGAGATTATCCCAAATCCATACTTTTCCGCGGATTTGACGATGAGTTTTTAGCGCCTCATTCAAGACATACCACATGTAGCCGCGAGGACATAGAAAATGTAGAGGGACTCCGCATACTTGCCTCGTCGGACGAGGCAGGCGTTTACGTGTGCAGCACTCCGCAGGGAAGACAGATATTCGTCACAGGACACCCCGAATATGACGCAAATACACTCAAAGAGGAGTATTTCCGCGACAAAAATCTCGGACTTCCTATTGATATCCCGAAAAACTATTTTCCCGACGATGACGACACCAAGGAGCCCAAGGTGACTTGGCGCTCATCTGCTAACCTTTTGTACTACAACTGGCTCAATTACTTCGTATATCAGACAACACCTTACGATATCAATGAGATCAAATAAAAACAAGTGCGTACAATGTACGCACTTGTTTTTTTATCAATTGGCAGACTTTGCTGCTTTTCTTTCTGATATTTTTGCTTTGAGTCCATGGCGACAAGCAATATAATACACGCCGCGGTGATAAATCCGATGGTGTAGATAAACAGGCACCACAGATAAGGAACCATGCTTTGTGCGCTTGAATAAACGGGGAGATGACCGTCCTCCTGCGGCTTATGTAAAACATATTAAAGAAATGACCCTGCATATAGCAAGGTCATTTTAATTATTTTTCATAAAATAAAACTCCGAGTGTATTGGGCCCGCAATGGCTTGAGATGACTCCACCCGCACGGGTTATGAGTATCTCATCGAAATAGTCAAGAGAGGAGAGCTTTTCATATACGGAGTCAATAAGCTCCTGCGAGCAACCTGAATGTGTGATGAATATTCGCTCAGGCTCGGCGTTTTGTATTTGTGGCATAAGGTTGCTGACGTAATCCAGAACAGCAACCTCGATTTTTCCTCTGAATTTCTTTCCAGCGCCCATCGTGCCATCGCGGACGGCTATCATGGGGTGAAGACGCAGTGTATTTGCCATAACTGCGGTAATAGTGGAGCATCTGCCTCCACGCGCAAGGAACGTGAGATTATCTACCACGAATGACGCGCGAACTCTGTCTCTCGCGGATTCAATTTCTGAGACTATCTCCTCGGCAGCCTTACCCTGATTTACCAGTTCTGCTGCCTTTATGACTTGAAGGCCTATTCCGGTGGAAAGGTTTTGGGAGTTGACCACAAACAGTCTGCCATACTCCTCTTGCTCTCCGACAAGACGGACGACATTGCAGGTGTTGCTCATGGACGAGGATATACCGAAAAAGATTATGTCGTCGCCATTTTCCATAAACGGCTTTAGTGTATCGGTGACACGCTCAAAGGACACCGCCGCAGTTTTAGGAGTGGTCTTGTTCTCATCCGACCAATCATATATCTGGTCGGGAGTTATATCCACTCCGTCGTAATAGCTTTGCTCGTCAAGCACGATAAATAGCGGGATTATAGATATATTATATCTTTTTATCAAGTCGGGAGATAAATCGCAAGTACTGTCGGCAACAATTTTGATGTTTTTCATTGTAATTTCAACCTTTCCTCCAAAACTGCATAATAATTATGGCACCATTTTGACGTATTTATATGCCCCGTGTCTGACATATTATATATTTATAATATTAAATAAAGTTTAACTAAATGAAAAAAACGGCAGAAATTCTGCCGTTTTTTTATTAAATTAAAGCAAATATGAAGGCATGCGGTCGCCGATCTGTACCTTTTCAAATTTTTCATTTTCCTTGTGACCGATTACTGCCTCGACTGTCTCGGGAGCAACATTTGAAAGAACATTAGTTGCAACCTTGGGCTCTTCTGCGGGAGGAGTGAGGGTTTCTGTTGCGGGCTTCTTCGCAGGAGTCTTTTTGGCAGTGCTGCTTGAAGGCTTCTTTGTAGTTGACTTTGTTGTAGTCGTCTTTTTTGCGGGAGCCTTTTTAGGAGCTGCCGCGGTTGTTGCTACAAGCTCGGGAGCTATTTTTTCTTCTTTGGTCTCGACTACAGGGGTTTCCACCTTTGCTACTCTTTTTGTGATGCTGTCCTTACCTATCGGCATAACTCATAATCTCCTTTGCAAGTTCCATATATTCACCGGCTGAGCGGCTTGTTTTCTTGTAAGCCATAACGGGCTTACTGTTATCCTGAGACCATTCTACAGTGCTGTCTATTCTGATTATAGACTTGAGAAGTCTTACGTTATCAAGAGACGAGAGAGTTTCCACTGTCTGCTTGAAATAATTTTTGCGCTCGCTTGCCTTGGTTATCGCAATTCCCATAAGCTCGAGGTTCGGACAGATTGTTTTTACCTGCTCGTAGAACTCAAACATGTTCGCAAGTCCGAAAAGACCCCAAGGAGATGCCTCAACGGGAATAACGAGGAAGTCGGACGCGCACATAATGTTCATTACCCAGCAGCCAAGCGTGGGAGGCGAGTCGATAAGAATATAATCGTAATATCCCGAAGCCTTTATTTTTTCAAGTCCGTGGCGGAGGATAAACTCGCGCTGGAACTTTGTGAAAAGCTGAAGCTCGATACTGCTCATAAGAGTGGAGGAGGGAATAATGTCAAGTCCCTCGTACTCGGTGTGTATTATATAATCGGTAAGGTCCTTCTGCTCAAGAGTTGCAGTATAGATGTTTTTACCGTTCTTCGCAAGCTCAAGCGATTTTTCGTCGTCAAAGAAGGAAAGAGTGAGGTTCATCTGCATATCGCCGTCGATAAGCAGTACCTTTTTGCCGAGTGTGCAGAGAGAATAACCTACGTTTGCGCAGGTGGTTGATTTACCGCTTCCGCCCTTGTTATTGGCAAAGCAGATGGTCTTTGTTGCAGCCATAAAGCCTCCAGATTTTTATTGATTAAGATAGTCTATAATATCGTTTAGCCCCTCGCCCGAATACGAGCTGACGTAAAATACCTTCTTGCAGCCTATATTTTCCATCCATTGTTCAGCTAGAGGGATATTCGCGTCGGGCTTGTCCACACCCGTAATAATGCCTATGACGTCGCGGTTTACCATGCAGGCAATATTGGGAGGGAAGACGCAATAAGGCTCGTTGGCGCTTATCACTATTCCAACCACGTCCGCCTCGTATGCATACAGTGCTAACGCCGCGCCAAGTCCGTGGACCTGCATATATTCACCGGGGGTGTCGATTATGGTATCCATATAATTTATATACTGGGTCTTGCAGTAGGAAAGCTGCTCACCCTTGAGCGCTTGCGTCAAGGTGGTCTTTCCCGCGGCTACGCGACCCATAAGTATAAGCTTTTTCATCAGGTCTTTGTGACGTCACAAACGGTAAATCCGAGCGTGCCCTTGAAATAGTCGCTTATAGCGTTGAAGGAGGACTCAACCTCTGCAACTCTACCCGTGATGATGAGCGTGCCCGAGAATCTGTCAACAAAGCCAAGCTCTGCGCCCGAGGACTTAAGAGCAATATCTGCCGTGATGACTGCGGTCTCCGCAGGGCTGACGGTAAGGATACCGATTGCCGAGTGACTGTAGTCAAGCGACGGGTCAAGACCCAGCTTCTGATAGAGAATAGGGTCGGGATTTGCGATTATGTGTGCAAGAGTTATCTGCCTACCGGGGACAAGCTCTTGAACTATTCGCATTTTATCATGCATATCAAATATATCTGCCATTGTTATTCTCCTGTTTGAGATTTGGTGTTTTCGTTCTGTGTGGCGATTAACTTACCGCTGCACAGTTATCCGCCAATTTGCACGTGAACCTTGGTGCATACCGTCTGCGCCGCCGTGAGAAGCTTGTTCATAGTCTTTGCGCAGGGGGGCTCTATGTCAGTAAGAGAATATTCTCTGCCGATGCCTGCGTACTTGTCCTGACCGAGACGGTGATAGGGAAGCAGGTGGAGCTCGGTGACATTAGGAAGGCTGTCTGCAAAGCGAGCTATCGCTTGAATTTCCTCAACCGTTGCGTTAAACGTGGGAACGGTAGGGACTCTAATAATAAGATGTCGTGCATTTTCTGCTATGTATTTTGCGTTTTCAAGTATCTGCTCGTTGGGACGGCCCGTGAACATTTCGTGTTTTTTGGAGTTAACGTGCTTTATATCCATAAGAAAATGGTCAACGTGGGGGAGTATGCGCTGTACGACCTCGGGTCTTGCAAACGCCGTGGTCTCAATCGCGGTGTTCATTCCGTACTCCTTGAATGCGCGGAGTAACGCCTCGCAAAACTCGGGCTGAGCCATACATTCGCCACCCGAAAGAGTGATTCCTCCTCCGCTTCTGCGGAAATAGACGGCGTCCTTCATTACCTCGTCAACGACCTCGCGTACGGTGACGTCGCGACCGACTATTTTTGTCTTGCCTCCGGTGGTCATCTCCTGTATTTCATAGGACTGAGACTCGGGGTTGCAGCACCATTTGCAACGGAGAAAGCATCCCTTGAGGAATATTATGGTTCGAATGCCGGGGCCGTCGTGTATGGAATAACGCTGAATATCAAAAATACGGCCTGTCTGCTCGTATATACTGCTTGCCATATTCTTTCTCCTTTCACAAATTTGTTTTTACGCTTTTATATAACCTGTCCTCAAAACAACTCATATGAAAACGTAAAATTCTTAATTATAAAACGTCTATTCTATTACACAATGCAATTATTTGGGTGAAGTTTTTGAGGGGGGCGGGGGAACTTTTTTCAAAAAGTTCCCCCGCATCTTCTCCCCATCAAAGTCCCGACTGCTCGGTACGGTTGATGATATCGTCCTGAAGCGAACGGGAGAGGGTTGTAAAGAGTGCGCTATAACCTGCAACTCTTACAACGAGGTTCTTATAATTTTCTGGGTGCTTCTGTGCGTCGATAAGAGTTTCGCGAGAGATGACGTTATACTGAACGTGCATACCCTTCTGATCGAAGTATCCGCGCAGGTAAGCCACGAATTTTTCAAGTCCTTCCATGCCGGAAAGCGCGGAGGGATGGAATTTCTGGTTAAAGAGCGTTCCGTTGGAAGCTATGCCGTGGTCGAGACGCGCAACCGAGTTTGCGGTAGCCGTAGGACCGAGAACGTCGCGTCCGGATGCAGGTCCTACACCGTCTGCGATAGGCGTGTAAGCAAGTCTGCCGTCGGGAGTAGCCCCGGTCTGATAGCCGAGCGGTACGTTTGCGGAGACGGGGTAAAGTCCTGCCTGATATACACCGCCACGGTTGTTGGTGAAGTTTTCAAAGGGCTTTGTGTATGTGTTGCACACATCGCGAGCAAACAGGTCTACTTCGCGAATATCGTTTCCGTACTTGGGAAGCTCTGCGATCATATCAAGAATTTCCTGATATCTTGCCTTCTTAGCGTCGGAAATTGTGGATGCCGTCGTAAGACTATTATATACTTCAGATATGAACTTTTCATTCACATCAATACCCTGAGCATTTGCAATCTTGGAAGCCTCAATGGTAAGCTCAAGTGCCTTTTTGGGCATAATACCCTTACCGAAGTTGTCCGCAAGCGCCTGCTTCATTTCAGCCATGCTGACCTTCTTTTCCTCGAACACGAGAGTTCTCATTGCGATGAGCGCGTCAGTCATGTTAGCTATACCGAAGCCCTGAGGTCCTGTGAAGTTATAGTGAGCGCCACCTTCCTGAAGGCTGAGCCCCTTGTCCATACAGTCGTCGCAAAGACAGGACTGGAAGGGGAGAGGACAGCGGATGCTGTGCGCGTAGTCAACTGCGTTGTCTGCGTGAACCATCATTTCAATGAGAGCAAGCTCCTGAGTCTTGTAAGCCTCGTAGAACTCCTCAAAGTTGGTCATCTGCTCAACTTCGCCTGTGCGAGGACCAATCTGCTCACCCTTGTCAACGCCATTTGAGAATACAAGCTCGAGAGGACGGCACATATTGAAGAATGCCGCGTCGTGCCAACCGTCAGTCTTTGCGCCCTTCTGAGGCTCTACGCAACCAATGATACAGTAATCGCGCGCGTCCTCAAGAGTAAGACCCTTGGACATGATAGAGGGAATGATGACCTCGTCGTTATAGAATGCGGGAACGCCAAGTCCTTCACGAACGACGGATGCCGCCTTGATAAGAAGGTCGTGGGGAGTCCCGTTCCAAACACGGATAGAAAGGGAAGGCTGGGGAAGACGAACGTGGAGCTGAGCCTCCATACACATATAAGAAAGCTCGTTTGTTGTGTCAAGTCCGCTCTCGTCCTGACCGCCTACGATAAGGTTCTGGAACAAGCCGTAGCCTGCAAATCCCTCGGCGGATGCCGCGTCTCTTACCTTGTTAAGATCGTTGAGCTTTACCCAGATGCAGTCAATATATTCCTGTGCCTGCTCGATTGTGAGCTTGCCGGAGTCTATATCCTGCTTGAAGAGGGGATACATATATCTGTCAAAGCGTCCGGGGGAGATGGAGTGTCCGCTGGACTCGCACTGAAGAAGCTGCTGGATAAACCAGAACGCCTGACAAGCCTCGTAGAAGCTACGCGCAGGCTTTGCGGGAACGCGGTCGCAGGTCTCTGCGATCTTGAGAAGTTCAGTCTTGCGTACGCTGTCGGTACACTGACTTGCCATATCAAGAGCCAGATCTGAGTAACGTCTTGCGTAAGTGATAACGCCCTCGCAGCTCTCAATTATAGACTCAAGGAATCTCTTGCGTCTGATATAGTCTCCCTTGCCCATGGAAAGATTATTGATGCGGTTCTGCGCGTCTTCAATAATAGACTCAAGTCCGCAGTTTATAACCTTTGCGTAGTCAACGTTTATATGACCGATTCCGTTATAGAAATAGTTTCCAACAGTAAATATTCCGTGATTGAAGAATACGTCGCGAACCTTTTCGTCCATGCTCTCGGTTGCGAGGTCGCTGACGGTCTTGCCCTTCCAGTAAGGATATACCTTCTTGAGACGCTCGACTGTGGAGGGGGAGATGTAGAAGGGGTCTGCCTCACGGGTTGCGAACGTGTCGTATTCGAGCTCGAGCCACTCGTAAGAGTACTCGGGGAAGGTCTGACATCCACGGGGAGCGATAGAGTTGCTTCCTACGATAAGCTCTTCGGGACGGATAACTATCGGGATGTTTTCAAGTATATGTCGAAAAGCCGCGGAACGACGCTTGATTATAGGCTGGCCTTCTGTCTGCTTGTAGCTTTCTGTGATAAGCTCGGCTCTGTCAGCCTCGATCTCTGGCATGTTAGCATACAGATGATCAATCAGTCGCTGAATTCTCGGGGACTTTTCGATTGTGAATTTAATCTTACTCATATCAGAAAATCCTTTTTATGTATTTTTAGATCTGCTCCCAGAGAAGCTCGTGAGGAGCGGGAATAACTGCACAGTTGTGATAGAGACCCTGATCCTTTGCGTAGTTTGCGCCTGCCTCAACAGCCGCGGAAACGTCTCCGACGTCACCTGTGATAAGAACAACGCCCTTGCCGCCCATGCCTCTGGATACGCGAAGCTCGTAAACTGCTACCTTTGCGGTCTTAACTGCAATATCTGCAGCCTTGATGATGCTTGCTGCGGAGAATGTCTCGATGATTCCCAAGCTGCCCTTCTTCTCGGCAGACATAGTGCCGAAGAGTGCTGTGATTACCTGAGGATCTATACGTCCGATTATTGAGGAGTCAACGAGCTTGTCGCCGAATCTCTCCTTAACGTGCTCAACCGAGCTTGTGACGTTTGAGATAGTACCCGTGAGTATTATTTCAAATTTGCCGGGACAAGCGGGACGAGCGGAAATAAGGCTTATGCCTGCGCTCTTGAGCGCCGCGTCGGTTGCCTCGATACCCTTTGCTATACTTTTAAGTTCAATAACACCTATTGCCTGATACATTTGTAATACCTGCTTTATCTATATTTTTGTTTTTATGCTTCAATTACTATCTTGGTCGCGTCAACGGATACGACCTTGCCGTTTATGGACGCGTGCTGAGGAATCGAGAGACCAGCGCCTGCATTTGCAATCACCTGACCTACGACAACGTTATCTCCAACGCTTACTGCGGGGACGGAGGGAGCGCCGATGTGCTGGGACATCTTTATTTCAACTCTGCTTGCTTTGATCTGCTTGGGGATGTACTTTGTGACGTGGTCAAATCTGCGAACACCGAGTATGTCCTGCCATCTGTCAGAGGAGATCATATGATACTCTCTGTCGCTGTCGGGAGAGTAGCTCTCGCTGCCTGCGGTGAATCTGATCTTGTTCTTTGCAAGGATGCCCTTGAGATGAAGGATGACGTCCTTGGGAGATATATCCTGACAGCAAGCCGCCTCGGCACATACGCCACAGGAGCAGCAAAGGGAAGCTGTCTTGATAAGCTCGGGGTTATCGAGCACTGCGTTTGTAAGAGCTGCTCTTATCATCTTGTGAGGCTCAATGGGATAGCCGAGAAGGTGTCTGGGGCAAAGCTCTGTGCAGCGGTTGCATCCGCAGCAGCAAGACGCCGCACGGCGGAGCATATCCTGCATTGCAATCTGCTTGTGGGCAACGCAGTTTATATTCTTGGGGAGAATAAGAATTGCCTTTGTGGTTTTCGTAATAAGCTCAGCCTCATATCTTACGATCGAGCCCATGGACGGACCGCCGCTGATAACGACCTGGTCGGGACGGACCTTTATGCCGAGCGTATCAAAAAGCTCTGCCACTCTCATGCCGACGGGAACTCTGACGGTGTATCTTTCGGGGATATCTCCGCCAACAGTCACCCACTTTTCAACAACGGGAGTGTTTTCTTTTACCGCCTGACGAACGTTATATACTGATTCGCCGTTAAGTACGATAACTCCTGCGGTTATGGGAAGATTTCCGGGCTTTACGAGTCTGCCGGTTGCTTCATATATAAGGTTTATTTCGTCACCCATAGGATAGACGTCGGGAACTGCCTTTACAGTCACTCCCTCACCAAGCACCTGACCGTCGGTAAGGCCAAGCATTTCTGCCTTGTGAGCCTTGAGAGACACATACGCGTGCTTGATAGTGGTTTCATTGATGATTATCTGCGCGCCCTCGACTATTTTGGACATTTCCTCACGCATAAGCATGTAGTCCGTGTACATAAGCGGTTCGCATTCCGCGCAGTTTATAACGAGTGTATCAGCACCGTCTGCAAGCTTAGCAAAGGAAGGGAAGCCCGCTCCGCCCGCACCGACGATGGCTGCGTTTTGCATAATTGATTTTAATTCTGACATTTTTTAACCTTGCGCATTTACGCGCCCCTTTCGGACGTATTTTTTGTATTTTATACCTTATCAACTATTCCTACGATGACTGCGTCAACGGGAGAATACTCGTCGCCAAGAGCCATTCTTGCGCTGCTGCCTGTTGTGACGAGAACTGTCTCGCCTATACCTGCGCTTACGAGTCTGTCAACGGCTACTATGTATTTATCGGTAAGAGTTTCGTTCTCGATGAGCCTTACTTCTAAAAACTTATTACCAACAAGCTTTTCGATCTTGTTTGTGGAAACTATGTGTCCAACTACCTGTCCTTTTAACATATCTTAATACCTCAAAAATTAGTCTTTTGCAACAGTGACGGTGCTGCCGTTCTTGAATCCGACTGCGTTTGCATCGTCTGTATCAACGTGCATTTCAAGTCTGAACTGCTCGTGAACTCTTATCTGAACGTCGTACCATCTGGTCTTTCTTGTGCCGCCGAATGCGTCAACGTTGATATAGTCACCGTCCTTGACGCCAAATCTCTGCGCGTCTGCGGGGCTCATATGAATGTGACGGTTAGCTATGATACAGCCTTCCTTGAGAGCAACTATACCCTTAGGTCCGATTATTGTCACGGGAGCGGAGCCCTGTGTCTTGCCCGACTCACGTACAGGGGGCTTTACCTTGAGAACGAAGGAGTCTGTCATAGATATCTCGACCTGGCTGGACTTACGCAGAGGACCAAGCACGCGAACATTTTCGATAGGACGCATTGAAGGACCTATAAGTGTAAGAGTTTCTTTACAAGCGTACTGACCGGGCTGAGAGAGATCCTTTATAGGAGTAAGCTCATATCCCTTACCGAAAAGAGTTTCAAGGTCTTCACGGCTGAGGTGGATATGTCTGTTGGAGATGCCGACGGGGATCTGGTTATCAGTGCCCGTTGTACCCATCTCGGATATCACCTTTTTTACGATATCAGCGATTGCTGCGGATGTTAATTCCATTGTGACGCTTCCTTTCCTGCGGGGTGACCCGCCAATATAATATCTGAATTTTTATTACTGATTTAGAACGGCTATAATTGCCGTATAAACAAAATAAACGTCGGGGTTTATTCCATTTATATAGCAATTATTTTAGGGGGTGCGAGGGCTTTTTGCAAGCCCTCGCATTCGACTTCCCAAAGATATTAGCCAAGCGTAGGAAGAAGCTTGTTAACGTCTGTGTGAGGTCTGGGAATAACGTGTGTAGCGATAACCTCGCCGAGTCTGGAAGCAGCAGCTCCGCCTGCCTCAACAGCAGCCTTAACAGCTCCAACGTCTCCGCGAACCATAACGCTTACGAGTCCGGAACCGATCTTCTCGGAACCGATGAGTTCTACATTTGCAGCCTTTACCATTGCATCTGCTGCCTCGATTGCTGCTACGAGACCTCTTGTCTCTACCATACCAAGTGCTTCATTCATGAGTGTAATCTCCTTTATAATGTTTTTATTTTTTGTTTTTTATTGTGCCGCGGGGAGTATTATACGCCCTCGTCGGTCTTTACGAATTTCATGATGTCGGGATGCGGGCGAGCGATAACCTCTGCACACATTACTTTACCGACTGTCGCTGCGGTTTCCTTGCCTGCTTCAAGAGCAGCGGTCACAGCGGAAACGGTTCCTTCAACAACGATTGTTACAAGCCAACCGCCCAAGCGCTTCTCGACATGAATCAGTTTGACGTCCGCCGCCTTAACCATAGAGTCAAGAGCTGCGATGGCAGTTACCATCGCGCGAACTTCAAGCAACGCAATAGCTTTTTCCATAGTCAAGTAAGTTCCTTTTCAGAATTTTATTGGGTAATATTACTTAATGGAAGGGAGAAGCTTGTTAACGTCTGCGTGGGGTCTGGGGATAACGTGTGTAGCGATAACTTCGCCGAGTCTGGAAGCTGCTGCTCCGCCTGCCTCAACTGCTGCCTTAACTGCTCCAACGTCGCCACGAACCATAACGCTTACGAGTCCGGAACCGATCTTTTCGGAACCGATAAGAACTACGTTTGCTGCCTTTACCATTGCATCTGCTGCCTCAATTGCTGCAACAAGACCTCTTGTCTCTACCATACCAAGTGCTTCGTACATGATTTTTAATCTCCTTTTAGTCAATTTTTATGATGTTTTTTATTTGCTTTTTTTAGGGGCGGACTTTTTTGTGTCGTTTCCCATGTTTCTGAGTTTGTCCTTGCCTGTTGCGGTGAGGTTTGCGAACCACTCAACGCTTTCGTCAAGTCCTGCGATGACTTCGCTTGTGATGTAGAGGTTTCTGGATTTAGCCTCTGCAACACCGGCATCGTGAGCCGCCTGAACGGCACCCGCGTTACCCTCAAACTTAACGACCATAACAAGCGGAACTGCACACTTATCTGCATTCGCAGGCTTGTTTTTGTCGATAGCTACAACCTTGACGTCCGCAGCCTTTGCAACTGCGTCCGCTACTACTATCGAGGTGGTGTAGCCGTACACCTCAATCATACCGAGTGCTGCCATATTACTGCCCTCGATTACTTATTATTGATGTAGCAGATCTTAATACCCTTCTGAGCTACGTTTGTTTCCATAGCCTCGTTCATCTTGTCGAGAGGGAAGGTGTGAGTGATGAGCTCCTCAATCGGAATGTTCATCTCTGCGCACTGCTTTAAGAATGCTACTGTCTTGGGATAGTCCTCAGCGGAGTAGTCCCAAGAGCCTACGATGTCGATTTCTTTATTACACATAGCGAAGTGAGGATTGATCTTGTATTCTCCGTTGTTTACGAAGAAGCCCATTTCGCAAAGTCCGCCGCCGCGGCGTATGTAATCGTAGATATCCTGAGCCGCAACGGGAGCGCCTGTGCACTGGAACGCGAAGTCAACTCCAACGTTGTTTGCAACAGCCTTTACCTTAGAGACTCTCTTTTCAAGCGTATCCTCGTCGGGACGCTTGAAGCAGATAGTGGTCTTTGCACCCATTCTCTGCGCGGTCTTGAGTCTGTCCTCGTTTCCGTCAACGGCGATGATATGGTTGATACCAGCCGCGCGGAGAACTGTGATCATAACGAGACCAACGGGGCCGCAGCCCTGAACGAGAACCTTGGAGCCGAAGTTAAGAAGACCTGTCTTCTGGCTTCTCTCAAGCGCGTGTACGCATACGCACGCAAGCTCAAGGATCATTCTCTGATAGAGGTTAAGCTCATTTACCTGGAAGTAAGTGACGCCGTATCCTCCCTTAATTATCATGTAGTCAGCGAACCAACCGTTGATGCGGTTGCCCTCTTCCTGACCTCTCTTATCACCGATAAGACCAAAAACGCCCTGATTATCACAGAGGTTTGTTCTGCCGGGAACCATACGGCAAGCGTAGCAGTCTCCGCAGCTGAGAACGGACGTTACTATCTTATCGCCAACCTTCAGGGACTTACCTGCGGTATCAACCTTAACGTTCTTGCCAACTGCGACTACCTCACCGGTACCCTCATGACCGAGAATTACGGGGATAAGACCGAAGGGGTCCATCTTCCACTCGTGAACGTCGGTTCCGCAAATTCCTGCGCCCTCGACCTTAACGAGAATATCGTCGTCGCCGAGCTCGGGAATGGGAAGCTCCTGGATTTCAATGTTCTTAGGACCTGTAAGCATTGCAACGTGAGCAACCTTAGGCAGGGGGCCGTTCGCACGAGGAGCGGAGCCTGCGCCCATGGAGCTTATAACCGAGCGAACAATGCTTTCGATCTGTGAAGCTGTAATATCCATTTGTGTATTTCCTTTCTTGAGATTTTTCGAGCGTATCAGATGATTCTGAAGGAATCAACCATTACGCAACGGCGCTTTCTCGTAAAGCTGCGAGCTGAGGTGATACCCTCGCCCGTAGGACCTGCGATAGTAAACGTCGTGTGTCCCTCACCGCCAAAGCCGATGCCGGCATAGGAGGGAGCGTTCTTTACGAAGATAGTCGTTTCAACCGCACGAGCGAAGCGAGTGAGGTTGTCGATATTCTTGGAGTGCATATGAGCGGTGTGTCTGTTTCCGTGCTCTGCCTTGACTGCAAGGTCAATAGCTTCGTCGATGTTCTTTACTCGAACGATGCCGAGAATAGGCATCATAAGCTCTTCCTGAACGAAGAGATGCTCGAAGGGAACCTCAGCGATAGCGCAACGGATCTCGTCGCCAACGTTGATGCCGATCTTTGCAAGGAGAACCTTTGCGTCACGACCAACGCAGTCGCGGTTAACAGCATAGCTTACCTTGCCCGTCTTGGGGTCGGTCTTGGAATCAAGAACAACGCTTGCAAGCTGGTCTGCCTGCTGACGTGTAAGCTTATAACAACCGTTCTTTACCATTCCGGATACAAGTCGGTCAGCAACGTTCTCGAATACGAAAACTTCCTTTTCTGCGATGCAGGGGAGGTTGTTATCGAACGTACAACCGTCTATGATATCCTTTGCAGCCTTGTCGATGTCAGCTGTGTCGTCAACGATAACGGGGGGATTACCCGCGCCTGCGCCGATAGCCTTCTTACCCGACGAAAGAACTGCTCTTACAACTCCGGGGCCACCCGTACAAACGAGGAGCTTTATGGAGGGATGCTTATACATTACGTTTGCGGTGTCAAGCGTGGGCTTGACTACGCTTGCTACGAGGACCTTAGGTCCGCCTGCGGAAGCAACCGCGCGGTTTACAAGGTCAACTGCGTAGTTGGAGGTAGCAATCGCGCCGGGGTGGGGGTTGAATACAACGCCGTTTCCTGCGCAAATCATACCGATAGAGTTACAGATGACTGTTTCGGAGGGGTTGGTGGAGGGGGTGATTGCGCCTACAACACCGAAGGGAGCCATTTCGGTCAACGTAAGACCGTGGTCGCCTGTTCTTGCCTCCTCGATTATATCCTCTGTTCCGGGCGTCTTGTCGGCAACAAGCATATGCTTTGCATATTTGTGGTCGACGCGTCCCATCTTTGTTTCGGCAACGCCGAGAGCTGCCATAATCTGCGCGTCTCTACGAGTGAACTCGCGGATGGCAGTGACTATCTTTTCTCTCTGAGCTACCGACATTGAACGGACAGCTTTATATCCTTCGTTTGCCGCATCGATGGCTTCTTCCATCGTTGCGTAAATTCCGATAAGCTTGCGTCCGTGATACTGGGTTGAATCCCATTCCTTACCGCTCTGCGCGGCAGGCTTTTTGTACTCGGAAACCACACGGGCAACTATTTCGTTGACCTGTGCTTCCGTAAGATTGATTGCCATTTCGGACGCTCCTTTCAAAATAATTTTTGTTTAAGTTCGCTCAAAAATTATCTACCGAGAGCAGCGAGAACTTTTCTTGTGATATCAGCAACAAGTGCATCGCCTTCATTTGCGTGGCTACCGCAGGAGCAGCTACCGCCGTTATCCTTGCACTTGCAGTTGGAAGTACCCTTGTTGGGGCAGGACTTACATCCGGGGTGCTTGCCGGGGAGACCCATCTTCTTACGAAGCTCCATAAGTCTCTCAAGCTCGTGGCAGGAGATCTCGTCGATGCGGCTGTTTGCGCCTGCACCGATCTGACGAGCGTAAAGGTTGATCTTTGCGTTGAACTCAACCTCTTCCATTGTGAAGCAAGCTCTGAGAAGTGTGTTACCTACTGTGAGAGCGCCGTGGTTCTTAAGAAGGAACGCGTCGTGCTTCTGGATGTAGGGCATAAGGGACTCGGGAATCTCCATTGTGGAGGGCATACCGTAGTCACATGTGGGAACGTTACCGATTGTAAGGATCGCCTCGGGGAGAATGTACTGGTCAAGCTCAACGCCTGCAACTGTGAAAGCAGTAGCTACGGGAGGATGAGCGTGAACAACAGCGTTTACGTCGGGACGCTCCTGGTAAACTCTCATGTGCATCTTGATCTCGGAGGAGGGATTGAGTCTTCCGTCAATCTTGTTTCCGTTGCCGTCGATCTTGATGATCATGTCGGGAGTCATGTAGCCCTTGGATACACCTGTAGGTGTGCAGTAGTACTCGTTAGGGCCAACTTTTACGGAGATGTTTCCGTCGTTTGCTGCAACAAAGCCGTGATCGTAAATTCTCTTACCACTGTCGCAGATTTCTTTTTTGCTTTCAAAAGGAGACTGTGCCATGTTTGTTATTTCCTTTCACATTTAAAATTTTTTTCTTTTTTATTTCAACGCGGCCCGCCCGCTAAAGCGGACCGCGATTGATTCAAAATTATTTTACGAGGTCGTAGGTATCGGAAGCTATCATATATTCCTCGTCTGTGGGAATAACGACAACCTTTACCTTGGAGTCGGGAGCACTGATAACGATATTTTCGCCTCTGGGGCCGTTCAGGTTTGCGTCGACGTCAAGCTTGATGCCGAAGAATTCCATATTCTCTGCGATAAGCTGACGGGTCTTGCGGTCGTTCTCGCCGAGACCTGCTGTGAAGATGAGAACGTCGATGCCGTTCATCTCAGCAACGTACGAACCGATTATCTTCTTTGCATTGTGAACGAGAAGGTCCATAGCGAGCTGTGCGCGCTCGTTGCCCTCTGCTGCCGCTGCCCATACGTCACGCGCGTCGTTGGATACGCCCGAAACGCCGAGAAGACCGGACTTCTTATTCATAATATCGTTGACCTCTGCCGCACTCATTCCCGTCTGCTCTATGATGTAGGGAACAATGGAGGGGTCGATAGTACCGCATCTCGTACCCATAGGAAGACCTTCCTGAGGTGTGAAGCCGAGAGAGGTGTCAACAGCCTTACCGCAGTCAACTGCAGTGATGGATGAGCCCGAGCCAATATGGCAGGAAACTATCTTTGTACTGTTGTAGTCAAGACCTAAGAATTCGCACGCCTTTGCCGAAACAAAGCGGTGGGATGTACCGTGGAAGCCGTAGCGGCGAACACCGTACTTTTCATACCACTCATAGGGAAGCGCGTAAATGTAGGACTTTTTGTCAAATCCTGAGTAGAAGGACGTATCAAATACGCCTACCATGGGCTTGTCTGCGAGAATAGCCTTACAAGCTGCTACTCCCTTGAGAGCAGGGGGGCCGTGAAGGGGGTTGATGGGGATGATGGACTCAATATACTTGAGCTCCTCCTCGCCGAGAATGCAGGACTTAGTAAGCTTTCCGCCGTGAGCGAATCTGTGACCTACCGCGCTTATCTCGTCAACGCTTTCAATTACACCAAACTCAGGGTCTGTGAGAAGCTTGAGAACGAGAGCGATAGCCTCGTTGTGCGAGGGCATCGGGTAGTCGGATTCGTAGGATTCCTTTCCGGGGCGCTTGTGTGTGATTGCGCCCGAAAGACCTATTTTCTCACAAAGTCCCTTGGCAAGAACTGCGCCGGTCTCCATATCAAAAAGCTGATACTTGAGAGAACTGCTTCCGGCATTGATAACCAGAATTTTCATAGGTTTCCTCCAAAAGAAAATTGTTTTGCGAATCTTATTCGTTTACATATAACATTATAGCAAATCTCATTCAAAATTGCAAGGGCTTGGGAGAGAAAAATAGGTGTTAATTCCTACAAAATAATTACACGATTTTTGACCGTTTTTTCAAAAAAACGAGACTGTCAATTTTTTATCAAAAAAAGTGATAAAAAAATAACGTGTGACCCAATTCAAATAATCAAAAAAAGGTAATTATTTACAAATACAGGGGGCAATTTTACAATTTCATACTAAATATCCAAAAAATTACATTTTTCAAAAGTGTTGTCATTTTGCACAAAAGCCACTTTTGAAAGCACAACAAATGCCATTAAAATAGCTTAAAAAAGTCAAAATTTGTCATATAAGCACTTGACCTACCAGAGAAGATTTGCAAAAAAGAGGCAAAAAATTAAATAAAAAGAGAATATTTCAATTTACCTATTGTAAATTTTAGGAATGTTTGTTATAATAAATTTGTATTGGCTATTTTGTCAAAAAAATAACGCAGCAATACCTGCTGCGAAAAATCACCGATTTGTGATACATATAATAAATGAAGCAAAAAGAAAGGCGGTCAAAAATATGGAAAACAGAGAAAAGTTCTATATAACGACAGCGATTGCCTATGCGTCAAGAAAGCCTCACTTTGGAAACACCTACGAGGTAATAGCTACCGACGCGATAGCAAGATATAAGAGAGCAAGAGGCTATGACGTATTCTTCTGCACGGGAACTGACGAGCACGGACAGAAGATAGAGAACCTTGCCAACGATGCGGGAATAACTCCCAAGGCGTACGTTGACGGCGTAGCTGACGAGATAAAGGGTGTATGGAACAAGATGAACTCCAGCCACGATTACTTTATCCGCACAACCGACGACTATCACGAGGCGGCGGTTCAGAAGATATTTACGAAATTCTACAATCAGGGCGATATATACAAGAGCACCTACGAGGGCTGGTACTGTACCCCTTGCGAGTCGTTCTTTACCGATACCCAGGCAGAGGGCGGCAAGTGTCCCGACTGCGGCCGCGAGGTGCAGAAGGCGTCCGAGGAGGCTTACTTCTTCAAGATGAGCAAGTATGCCGACAGACTTATGGCACATATCGAGTCTCACCCCGAGTTTATCGAGCCCGAGTCCAGAAAAAAGGAAATGGTCAACAACTTCCTCAAGGCAGGACTTCAGGACCTTTGCGTGTCCAGAACCTCGTTTACGTGGGGAATACCCGTTGAGTTTGACAAAAAGCACGTCACATACGTTTGGCTTGACGCACTTACCAACTATATCACAGCAATAGGATATGACCCCGATAAGTCCTTTGAGGAGCAGTCCGAGCATTTCAAGAAATACTGGCCCGCAGACGTACACGTAATAGGAAAGGATATTCTCCGTTTCCACACTATCTATTGGCCTATATTCCTTATGGCGCTTGACATCCCGCTTCCCAAAAAGATTTTCGGACATCCTTGGTTTAACTTTGGCACGGATAAGATGTCCAAGTCTCGCGGAAACGTCATTTACGCGGACGAGCTTGCAGACCGCTTTGGAGTGGACGGCGTAAGATACTATGCGCTTTCCGAAATGCCTTATGCAAACGATGGCTCTATCACATACGAGAACGTTATCAAGAGATTCAACACCGATCTTGTAAATAACATGGGCAACTTGTTCAAGCGCACACTTGATATGCAGAAGAAGTATTTTGGTGGCGTTGTTCAGGCTCCCACGGCGCCCGAAGCGCTTGACGACGAGCTTAAGTCGGCTTGCGTTGAGGCTTATTGTGGCTTTATAAAGAATATGGATTCCTACCATATCGCAGATGCGCTTGATTGCGTCTTCGCTATGTTCAACAGAGCAAACAAGTATATAGACGAGACGACTCCTTGGGTGCTCGCAAAGGACGAAACAAAGACCGAAAGACTCGGCACGGTTCTTTACAACCTGCTTGAGACTATCCGTTGGGGCGCAGTAATGCTTGCTCCTATCATTCCTGACACCTCGGCAGAAATGCTCCAGCGACTCGGCACAGACAAGACGGGTTATGACACGGTTGGCTGCCTTGACTGCTTTGGCGGTATGACTGCGGAACAGTCAGTTGGCGAGTCCCGAGTAATGTTTGCAAGAGTTGACGAAGCAAAGATGCTCGCCGAGCTTGAGGCTGAAATGGCGGCAAAACGCGCGGCTGCTGAAGCGTCTGCGAAGGCTGATGCTATTCCCGAAAAGCCTGAGGGTTGTGCCCTCATAGGTATTGAGAGCTTTATGGGAGTTGAGCTTCGCACGGCGAAGATACTTGAGTGCGAGAGAGTTCCGAAGGCGAAAAAGCTGTTGAAGCTCAAGGTCGACCTCGGCTACGAGCAGAGACAAGTAGTTTCGGGCATCGCAAAATGGTACGAGCCAGACGCTCTCATAGGCAAGAAGGTCATAATCGTGGCTAATCTCAAGCCCGCAACTCTTTGCGGAATTGAGTCAAACGGTATGATACTCGCCTCGGGCGAGGAGACCGTACGCGTCGTATTCCTTGACAAAGACACGCCTCTCGGAGA
>JAZRCL010000057.1:0-64181 GCA_045659745.1 Eubacteriales bacterium | reverse complement strand
GTGGCAAGAAATAAAATTATGTGTTGTATGCTTCCTGGTGTCATGTTATTCTGTTACCGTGATTTCGTAGGTGCAGGTTGCCAAAACGCCGTTTTCCTTGTACTTTACGGTCAACATATATGTTCCCGGGCCATCGACATTCTTGAAGCCAGAGACATGGCCATTTACAAGAGAAACAGTGTGTTGTGAACCATCATTATATTCGCAAAGAATAACACCACCTATGGTATCGAGCCTCTCTCCTACCTTATATTCTGTTTTAGGTAAAGTTTTCAAACTAATGCTCTTAAGTGATGGAGTAGGGCGTGGTGGCTCCTGAACCTTGAGGTTAAACCCAACCTCAAAGCCCTCATATTTTACAAGAATACGTATATATCCTTCCTTGGCGCTATCAAATCCGGTAATTTCGCACTCATGAGCGCGAACGGTATAGGTTTCACCATTTTTTTTCGTCACCTGAATACGCAAGCCAGTGTAATTTGCTTCTTCACCGGTCAAATAAACAGTCTTGTCAGGCAATTGCGAAACACTTATTTCTTTTATCGCCTCGCCATTTTGCTTAACTGCAGGCATAATCAAAAATACAGCAACCATTACGATAGCAAGCACCAAGATAACGCCTATCACTATAGCAATTTTAGGAGCAAATGCTTTTTTGGGCGCATCACCATTCACGGTATTTGACGTCTTTTTAGTTTTACCACCTTTAAACGTGACAGACGCTCCTGCCTTAGGCGCTTTCGCGGGCGTACTATTCTTTACCTTTTGGGGTTTCTGTGCCTTAGGCGCTTTAGCAGCCTTTGTGGGCTTGCTCATCTTCACCTTAACCAAATTGTCTTTTTTCGCAGGCTTTTCGGTTTTGGGTGCTTTAGGTGCCTTTTGGGGCTTTTCTTTTTCGGGTTTTGTAGATGTATATTTTATAGCCATAGGCTACCTCCTGAACAAAGGATTATAAACCACCCACCCCCGAAAGGGTGGGTGATAAAAAGTTGTTAGTCGATAATCTGAGCGCTGTCATTAAGAACATACGTGTTAATAAGGCCGATAATGTATTCCTTGGTGTAAAGTCCCTTAGAAATACCCACCTTCATAACGGGAATATTGTACTGATCAAATACAGAAATATCGCAGTACTCTTCCCATTCTGCATAGTCATACAGACCGTACTTCTCAATATCAGACAGCATCTTTTCTGCATCGTACTTGAGATCTGAGCCAAAGTCGAAGGAGTTGATAACATCAACAAGAACGTGTGTTACAGAAAGAGTATCCTCTGCAACGTAATTAAGAGTTCCATTAGTTACGATGTCGTACTTATAACCACCGCCGCAAACGGTCTTAACGTCAACAAGCTTTTTCACACCAAGATTACCCTCGGCATCTACAGATACAAAACTATGTCCAAGATAATCGGTATAGTTAATGTGATCGATATTTACGTACTTGTTGAGGTCAAGGTCGTAGATACCGTGCTCATTGATCGTTACAAGCTCTGTTCCGTCATCGAACACGAACGTGTTCTTGTAGTAGCTTTCTGAATACGTTCTTGCAACGATGATTACATCCTTGTATGTGATCTCGCCAGTAAGGTGGTCGAAGGACATTACCATATCACCCTTACGAAGATCCTCGACAGCCTTCTTAGAGCCATCAGCCAGAGTAATCATAGTGCCTGCGGCAATACAATTGTCGGAGCCTCCACCAGAGCTAGGAGCATCATCTGTAGTATCGAAAGCATAATGAATGTAGTAGTAGTATGTTGTGTTATTTCCGGCAGTAAAGGAGAATTGAACAGTAGTTTCTCTTTCGACTTGATACTTACTGTCGTTGCTAGTATTACGTTTCATACCATAGCCACCGTAATCTGAGTAGTTACCTTCCGCGTCGCTCTTACCCCAATACAAATCGCCTGAATAAGACTCGGGAACAGGCCCCTTGCTTGTGGTGGAACTATTAAAGATTGTGTTATTTCCGAAAGCATCTGTGTAATTTGTAATAGTTACGATCGAATAATAAGGGAAATACCAATACTTATTATTACCAAGTGAAACAGCCTGAGTTTTTCCCTCAGCAATCGGGTATGTGATAGTCTTTCCACCAGCAGTAGTTGTTTTTGTATTAGCTGTTCCAGCAGGAAGCGTAACATAGAACTTTCCATCTGTACCCTCAACGATAGTTGCTTTTACTCCGTTAAAGGTAAATTCGGGTTCTTTGATGGTTGTCTCTCTAACCTCTACTTCAACGGTAAGCTTATAGGTGTAAATTTTCGCTTCTGCAAGCGTTCCATCTAAATTATAAACATACGGGTCTGTTACAGTATATTCAAATGTATAAGTGCCTCCCTCGGTGAAAGTTTTACCACCACCAGTGTAAGAGGAATCATTTTCGAGCTTTATTGTAACTTCCAAACCCTGCTTATGCTTTTCAGCAATCAATACTTTAGGATCAAATGTTACAGAACTTCCGCTATCAAAAGAAATTTCATGCTTATAATCCTCATATCCGGCTGTCCATGTAAATGTAGGTAGCGATGCGCTCTGCTTCGAAGGATCCCAAGAATAAGTGTCCTCGCGGTATGTCAAATCATTTGAGGACAAGCTGTACTTTTCTCCAAGAGATACAACATAGCCCGAAAAACCAGTAAGCGTTGCAGTCTTTTCAGTATAATATTGAGATTCGTATTTAATATTACTTCCGTCTGTCTCACTAGACATAGAGATAATACCCATATTGACATAGGTTTCAGTGCCATGTTTGTGCTGGAATGCAGCATACTCTGTATCAAACATAGCATTGAATAATACATTTTTACCAGTAAAATTAGGAAGCTTAGAGCTATCGCTGCTGGTCATCCAATTGTATTGTGTTAAGCCCTTACCTTTAATTTCTATTGTTGAAGATCCACCTTCTTGGGGAATCACAACACTAAAACCCGCTACATTTTTATTATCCGGACGCGGTTCATTTACGGTTGTTACACCTTCCAATACAGCATTACCGGCAACATCGAGGTTTGCAAATCTTCCGCAATCCAAAACGGTATCAACAAGTTCGAGAGTTCCCTTAGAAATTAAATTATCTACTCTGACATTTGCACGACAGCCAAAAATGTAGGAATTGGAAATTCGGCTATTCGCAGTAACATATACTGCTGATGCATAGTATGGGGTGTTCCCGTTATCCCACGAGTCGCCGTACTCAGTATATATTGATCCGATAATTCTTGTGTTGTCAATATCAGCGTTTGTAAGAGTAATTACGCCAAAGTTATTATTTCTTCCTGCCTCAATATTAAACTTAAAACCATTACCGTACAAAACTACATGGTTGGTGGTATTACCCGAGAAAGAAATATAGTTATTACTGTAATCACTAATATCAATATCATTCAACAAAATATTGTTCTTATTAGTTTTCAACTCCCCTGCCGAGGTAATGTTGTAACCGTCAACAACTTCAATATGCAATTCCTCAGTCTTGCCGTTTGCAGTAAAACGAATAATTGCTACGCCGGTACCAAAAAACTGCACTTTAATTTCATTCCAATTGCCATCTGAGCATTCTTTAGTGTTGGCCGCAATGTCGTTAATCTTTGCATAGAAATTTCCAGAAGTGGCAATGAGATTTTCTTCTCCGTCATTATCTGTCAGCGCTACATCATATATTTCAATTTTAACTTTCTTGTCTGTCGTGCCGTTAAACAATTTGTTCAAGTTGAATGCATTGCTGTTACCAACGCGGAACAGATATTTATCTCCCATATTGAGAGAATTAGTAATAGCATTTACGCTAATAGGGCAATTTGTATCGTCAGAAACTATGATATCATAAGTTGCTGTGATATAAGTCTGCTCGCCAACTTTATAGATGACGTTAAGTGTCTGGGTGTTATTCTCTTCCGTAATATTTCCTGGATGAGCTACCAATTTTTCGCCATCCTTTGTAAGCAGGTTTCCGTCGCCCAAAATAAACTGAACACTCTCGGCGCCAGCCATTTTGACATAACTGTTATATGTATATCCAACAGTTCCAGTTGCCTTGATTTCAAATGAAAGCTTATCGACATCGCTAATGCTAAGTTTAATCGGTTCATTGATAACATTAGAATCTGCTGTTTTATCTCCAATTGTTTCTAAAGACCAATCTACAGTTGTCGGGAATACAAGCACTACATTTATGCTATCCGTCTTTTCGTTGTTATATTTAGACGTGGCAGTTACAGTAGCCGTAACATTAAGAGGATCGGGGGCGCCTACCACTGTAATCTTACCAGTTTCATCAATGCTAATAGGAGCATTATCACTTACTGTCCAATTAACCATACTTGAAGCAACGCCGTCAGCCAAGGAAAGCTGTGCGCCATTCTCTATGTCGTATGCGATATAGAGTGTGCCGTTATAGAAATAACCGGTATCTGCTCCAACATTTTCATTGCCGTCCGTGTATTCAATCTTAACATCGGGAACACTATCGGCTTTAAGATCATCAGTGATAGGTGTATCACCCTTGGGAAGCTTATAGATACTCGTTCCCTCTATAATGTATCTCGAACCATTAGGAAGAACGATAACGCAATCAGTAGAATATGCCTCGAAAATTGTTCCGAGGTCGCTTTCCTTGGCGTTAACGTGGAGTTCGGTCGTGTTCTCCAACATAGGAGTTGCATCGGCACCTCTAAAGCCTGTCAGACCTGCAGTAAGAACCTTATATCCGTTAGGCAAATCAATGCGCTTTATCTCGGAAAAATCTACCGCGTTACGATCAACAAGATCACCGTCTTTATAGATTGCTGTTCCCAAGGCGATGACATTCTCGGTATCCTTATTCACAGGAATATAGATCGCGGAAGGCTTCTCAACCTTTGTAAACAAGCCGTTGCCATTAAGGATTGCGACGGACGCAAGTCTTGTTTTGATTGCATTAACAATCTCACCTTTAAGGCTTTCAAGTGCCGCCTCAATGTCACTATAATTGTTTTCGCTGATTGTATCGATCAAGTCAAAGAATTCAGCGACCGCACTACCGCTCTTATCTATAAAGAAATACTGTCTTTCGCCCTTGGTGATGGTACGAAGGCTGTTAGGTGCAAAAGGAGCCTTCTCTTCTCCTGCTGCAAGTGGTGTTACGTTGGAAAGCATTGTCACACCAGAATTTGCATTTACAGTATTAACGGGGGTCGCGTCAAGATCCTCATATTTGCTAAGGATCACACGATTTTTAGCTACGTCATACCAATAATGCAGACCGTGCTTTGCGCTTCTTGGCGCAAAGGTTTTAGCGGTTTCTTCGCCGTAGGTTTCTGCGATTACCGCATAAAGATCCGCTTCGGTCGTAATATCGCCATCCCAGATAGCAAGCTGTGTATTGAGCGAGGTTATCTCCGCTTCGTCCGCGGATTTATTCGCCTTTCTTATCAAGCCGCTGAAGGTAGGGATCATAACCGCCGCAAGTATAGCAATAACTGCGATAACGATTACAAGCTCTACGACAGTAAAGGCTTTAATGTTTCTCTTTTTCATAATTTTCCTCCTGTTAAAAAATGAGGGTGAACGGAGCTAAAATCACTCCATATTCAAGGTCATAAGCTGTTGGATACTCGTCACGCCGTTTATTACAAGGTTACGGCAGGAGCTCCAAAGAGTGACCATTCCGTTTTGTCTTGCGAGGTCGCGAAGCACCTCAAGATTCTTTTCGCGCACGACGGCGTTACGCATATTTTCATTCATATACATAATCTCGTGCACTGCTATTCTGCCCTTATATCCCGTATGGTTGCAGAACTGACATCCCTGCGGGCGATAAATGCTGATGGGCTCGTCTATGCCGAGCATCCGCATCTCGCTGGGGGTGGTTTTACTTCTTCTTCTGCACTCGGGGCAAAGTCTTTTAACAAGACGCTGGGCAATAACGCCCACAAGCGCGTCTGCAACGAGGTAATCTGCGATACCCATATCCTCAAGACGCGTGATCGCGCCCGTGGCATCGTTGGTATGCAGCGTACTGAACACAAGGTGTCCAGTAATAGCCGCTCTTACGGCTATCTCCGCGGTCTCCTCGTCTCGCATCTCACCGATCATTATGATATCGGGGTCCTGACGGAGTATGGAACGAAGCGCGGTCGCAAAGGTCATATTAGCCTTTGCGTTTACCTGCGTCTGATTTATGCCCTGCATAACATACTCAACGGGGTCTTCAACGGTAACGATATTCACCGCTGAGGTGTTAACCTCCTTTAAGAAGGAGTACAAGGTCGTGGACTTTCCGCATCCCGTGGGTCCTGTCAGAAGGATTATTCCGTGGGGCTTGGAGAGCATTTTGTTTATATACACGTTTTCGTCCTCGGTAAAGCCAAGGTCGTCACGTGTGAAGCGGAAGGACGTTTTATCGAGTACTCGGATAACGAATTTTTCTCCGAACATCGTGGGAAGCGAGGAAACACGGAAGTCAAACTCCTTGCCGCCGATGATCATATCAATTCGTCCGTCCTGAGGTATTCTGCGCTCGGCAATATCAAGTCCCGCCATTATTTTAATTCGCGCACAAATCGCGGAATAAGAGTTTATCGGGAACTCTGCTCTTTCCTGAAGGTCGCCGTCTATACGGTAGCGCACCTTAACGACCTTCTCAAAGGGCTCGATATGTATATCACTCGCGCGGTACGGTACGGCTTCTCGGATAATTGAGTCAACCAGACGAACCGACGGGTTGTTGACGACGTCATTCTCGGCGATATTCTCTTCTGCGAGGGCCTTCTTGGTCGAGAACATCTCAACCTCGCCCTCGGTATTAAGGTCGTCGAGTGCCGCGGACGTGGACATTACCACCGCTATTGAGTCAATATAGCGGTCTATCTGTCCGGGTGGGACGAGAACGTAGTCCATAGGACATACGATCTGCGAGGAAATCGCCGACATAGCCGAGCAGTCAAGCGGATTACCCGTTGCGATAAGAAGCGTGCCGTCGGGGCTCATGCTCACGGGAATGACTTTGTAGCGCTTCATAAATTCGAAGCTGAACAGCTCGAAAAGTGACTTGTCGATATCAAGCATGTCTATTTCCACGTGAGGAAGGCAATAATATCCTCCCAAAACGGGCAATTCCCTGACCTCCGTCGCATACTCCTTAGTAAGCATATAGTCGCGGACCGAAACCTTAAGTCGTTCGCAATCCTCAAGAATCTTTTCTGCTTGCTTTTTCTTTATTATTTTTTTGTAAATATAAAACTGTAGTAAGTCTCTATTTATATTCATCAGTCAACCTCCGAAATCAAGCAAGGGTACTCATAATGGCAAGCATAGGCGAGTAGACCGCCATAAACAGCGTTCCCACGACAAGACCCATGATCAAAAGCATTGCGGGCTGAATCTTGGAGGTCAGCGAATTGAGAGAGGATTCGACCTGATCGTCAAAGAATGCGCACGAACGGACAAGCACCTCTTCCAAGGAAGCCGTCTGTTCTCCTACCGCAAGCATCTGCAAGAGCATTTGCGGAAACAGATTTTGCTTTTGAAACGCGTTTGTCAGCGTGATGCCCTCACGGACGTCGTCTGCTGCTTCGTCAAAGCGTTCCTTAACGTAGCTGTTGCCAAGAATAATGGACGTTGTATCAAGCGCAGTAGCGAGATCCATTCCGCTCGAAAGCAAAATACTGAATGCTCGCGCAAAGCGGGCTGTTATAAGGTTGATCTGGATGCGTCCTATAATAGGAGTTTTGATCTTTAATACGTCCATTACCCGTCTTCCCTTTGCTGTTCGGGTGAAGAGGAAAATCGCGCCGCCGATGAGAATTATTCCGATAACGATGATTCGCCAATAATTCAAAATGAAATCCGAAATGTCGTAAACCGCTTTAGTCAAGCCCGTGATCTCAACGTCGAGCTGCGAGAGCGATTCGCGGAATGTGGGAACGACGAATGCAAGCATCAAAACTACGATGGCAACCGTCATAAGCGCGAGCATAGACGGATATGCGAGCGCGGATCTAACCTTTCTCTTGATTGCCGCGTCCGACTCGTAATAATCCGCGAGAGACAAGAAAACCTTATCAAGCTTTCCACTGGCTTCTCCGACGTGCACCATGCTGCAGAAAAAATCGGGAAATACCTTTTTGTGCTTATCAAACGCCTCGGACAGCATAGCTCCGCCCTTGATGTCCTCACTGACTACCTGAAGCACAGACTTAAAATATGCGGAATAGGGCTGACGCTTCAGGCTATCGATACAGTCAAGCAGCGTAATACCCGTGGATATCATAATAGCGAACTGTCTGCAAAACGTGGTAAGCTCACTCAGCTTGACCTTTCCTGTGCCAAGCGTGAAAAATGCAGACGGAGTGCCTCCCTTGTATACAGAGGCGGAAACCAAATATAAATTTTGTTTTGTGAGCTGCACCGCGAGGTCTTTTTCATCCTCAGCGATAAAAATACCCTTGTATTTTTTCTTTTGCAAATTTACCGCTACGTATTTATATGTAGGCATAAAAGCTCACCTCACTTTCTATCAAAATCCAAGAAGCGACAGATACCAATTCAGTATCTGTGTTCCGAAAAACATTGCAACACTAAAACCGCAGATCAAGAACGGCGCAAAGGGAAATTCTCTGTCCTCCCCCTCCTTGCCTCTTGACGCGATAAGCATTATTATCGCGGCGGGAACAGTTGCTATAATAAGCGACAGAAGCAGACGCTCCCATCCAAGCAAAAGTCCTGCAACACAGGCAAGCTTAACGTCGCCGCCGCCAAGCCCCTCCCTCTTGGATACCTTTTCAAATACCCAAGCGACAAGGAAAAAGACTGCAAAGCCCGCAACGCCACCAATCACGTGCGACAGCCAACCGTAGTCCTTATCAAAGAATATGCTTGCTAACGAAAGCACGAGCAGCATTATCTGAAAACGGTCAAATATGATCTTATGCTCAAGATCAATAAAGAATATACATATAAAAATTGAACATACAAGCGCGTAAATACAAGCGAGCACTATGCTCTTTTGCCAGAAGAACAAAACGCAAAGCACCCACAGAGCCGCGTTTGCAAGCTCGACCGCCGCATATCTGAAGGATATACGCGCCTTACATTTTCTGCATTTACCGCCAAGAATCAAATAAGAAAGCACGGGGATATTGTCATACCAGCGAAGCTCATATTTGCAAGCGGGACAATGCGAATTGGGCTTTACAAGACTCATTTTGTTGGGCAGACGGTATATAACTACGTTCAGAAAGCTGCCCACGCACAAGCCTATAATTGCCGCAAGAATATAAGCTACTGCAAGGTAAAATTCATCCATACTACAATCCTCAAAGCTTATTCGCCGAGTTTATCTGATTCGGGAACAAGCCGCCGTATAATTCGAGATTTTCCGAGATGATGCGATTATCACTCGAAGCAGACAGGCGGTTAAACGTAATTCCGTTCTCGCCCGACTCCTGATTTGTCATATCTATAACGTATGAAAGATCCGCGGGAAGATTTACACACACGAACTGGGGCTTGCCAAGCTCGGTTATCTTTTCGTTGCTATGTATAAGAGTCAACGCCCACTTAACGAAAACTCGGAAGTTTTCATAAGCAATTCCCTCTTGTGTTTCGGGAATCTCACGAAGCATAAACTTGGGAAGATTGCGGGGTCCCTTTCTCACGAACAGCTTTTGGGTTTGTCCGTTGTTATTAACTGTGACCTCCTCAACAACTGCCTCCTCGGATACAAGCTCTTCATCCGCGTCTATCTCGTCGTCTGCAGAGTATTCCTCCTGAGAAGATCTGGAGGATGCCTCACCAAACGCCATAACGGTAAGCTTTTTGGACTTTGCCTTTTCCCTTGCGTTAAGGACTACAAGCTCGCCATATGAGTGGTCAAACAAAATATCCTCTCTCACAACTCGGGGCTTTCTCAAAAATTCAAGTCCGAACGGAAGCGTATAGAATCCCATAACCTTGCCGTCCACCACGAATACAAATCTTGAATAGATATCCTTTATATCCAAGAATACGTACGACGCATTCTTGAGCTTGGGGTTGAATGACATAGCTCCCGCAACAGACGAAGCTGATGCAAAGGAAAGCGTGTCAACCAAAAGCTTATTCTCCGAGCAAGCCGAATAGACGGACGAAACTATGCTGTTCTGCACTGCCGCTATACCGATAGTGGAATACTGCTTGTTCTGATCCGCCATCTGAGCGATGATATGCAGATCCTTATAGTTGCGGTAAAGACCGCCAAGAGTTGTGTCAAGCATCTTCTGAGTCTGTGCCGAGCCCTTGACCGTGGGTATCTTTATAGTATCGGTAAGCACTGCGGAGTCGGGCAGAATTACCGTGACCTTACGTATAGACTCGGACGGAGTGTTTGCCGCAAAGTCTTTTACGGCATCCTTGAACCTTTCAAAAAAGTTCTCGTCGAGCTTTACACCCGCATAGCTTTTTATATTATGAGTGATCGAGTTCTTATCGTTGCCAACCATTGAGTAAAAATGAATGGCAGAACGATTGGTATCGATCGCTATTGTTGTCATATAGTTAGATTTTGCCATTGTTTTTCTCCATATCGCAAAATGTTAGATTATTCCGGCTGTGAATAACGCCAGATTATCGGGTCGCCGTAGCTGTTCGCTTTTACATAGAGTACTACTGTTTCTCCATTCTTGACAGTCAGAGTCCTGTTCTCTGCATTTACATCACAAGTGTAGCCGCCGTAGCTTTCGTTGTCAAAAGCTACTGAAGGGTCCTTGACACTTGCAAGATATTCCTCTCCAATCTGATCAAGCTCGATCCTTTGAGTTATCTTGATATTCTCTATTTTACCTTGATAATGACCTATCAGGGCAAACGACGCGATCAAAAAGCAGAGCGAGAATATGATCATCATAAAGAGCAGCGTATTTTCAAGCGCTATTCCCTTTTTGCTTTTAAGTATCTTCATTATTTCGCCCCCTTTACGTATGAGAACGAAATTATTTCGTCACCCTTTGTATCTTCAATACTGATAAATATCTCGTTAAAATTGTTATAGTACATTATCTTTGCAGAAAATTTATTTTCCGCGTCATAATTATAACCATCATTTTCGGCGTATTGGCTCAATTCCACGCCCTCGGCAAATTTCACGTAATCTTCAAACTTAGCCGTATCATCTGCCGCCTTAAAGCACTCAAGGATGTTGTGCGCGAAGTCCTGCGCCTCGCTGTAATTGGCTTGCTTGACTCTTGCGGAGATGGATGCCATAACCACGGAGAGCGCCGCAACTGTTACGATAACGATTATTGCCAGAGCGATAACCGTTTCCATTATGGAAAAGCCGCTATTTCTTTTTGTTTTATTCATTCGCGCCACCTCCGTCTGAATTTGCGCAGCGCAGAGCGAAAACAAGGCTCTTGCCGGCACTGTCGGAGCCAACGCGGGTAATTTCGCATTTGATCAGATTTTTGTCCTCGTTAATCTCAAAGGTAATCTTTCCGATCGTGTCCAGGTTTTCAAATTTCGTATTATTGCCAAGATCAAGAGTTCCGCCTGACACGGCAAAATCTTTTCCGACTATATCCGAGAAATCCGCATTGGGAGCGTCCTTTTCAGCAATCCATCGGCACAGCCCGTCCCTGACGGCGCCGCAGTCCTCTAAAAAGTCGTATTCTTCTTGGCTTGAGGTGGCAAACTGCTTCATAGACGTCGCGAACGAAACTATCATAGCAGATGAGATCACAACGATTGCCAAAACAATACAAAGCTCGGCAAGTGTGAATCCACCCTTGCCGCGTTTAGCAATATTTTGCTTTGACGCATTAGTAATTCTGTGTTTTCTGCCCATATTTTGCCAGCCTTTTCTAAAAAAACGACCAAAGCACTCTACACCCGCAAGGAGTGCAGAGTGCTTGCGTCTTAATAAAATTAATTATTAGTAATATTTAATTATTTCTTCTTTTCTATCTTAAGTTCACCATTTTCTACTTTTACTGTATAGTTGGTAAACTTAGTATTAGATGTGGTTACGGTAGCATCGTCCTCGGATGTAAAGTCAAATTCGAAATCACCTGCAGCGATATCTGTATCCGTATTGTCAATTACACCATCATCGCTAATAGCAATCGCATATGCTTCCTTGTATGCTGCAGATGCAAGCTGGAGACGAGCAGAATCATTTGCCTTTTCAATTATGCCACTAAATGTAGGAATCATTACTGCTGCGAGGATTGCGATAACTGCGATAACGATTACAAGCTCTACGATTGTAAAGCCCTTCTTGTTAAGTTTCTTCATAATATTTCTCCTTTTTTACATGAAAAATTTTTTGAAAATATTGTTCTGTATCATGCGTTGGACACTATTATAGCACAGAACGGTTAATTTGTCAATAGTTTTTCCAAAACATCGTGAAATTCGACAAATTTTATCATATTTTTTATCAAAATGATAAAATTTTTGTATTTTTTTTTTTTTTTTTTTTTTTTTTTTTTTTTTTTTTGTGAGAATGTACAAATTAAGGAGTCAAAAATGTGCAAATTGCCAATATCGATTTTGTGAGCTTTTTCGATGTTTTTCCCATATTGCCGTAATTTACACAAATTTCAACAATTTTTACTCATCTTTCCTATTCCCTCACAATATATAGACGCAAAAAATTGCGTTTTATGACGGGTTTTGAAAAAATCAATCCTTCCAAACAAACTTATAATTTATAGATTCTCCGCCGTCAACAAGAATACTCTGCCCTGTGCAGAAGGTGTTTGTGACCGTGAGAAAATACGCCCATTCAGCTATCTCCTCGGTGCTTGCCCACTTTTTCAGAGGGGTTTCGTCCATTATCTGCGCCCACAGTTCAGGGTCATTCATTACGCATTCATTAAGAGGGGTTATAACTCCACCGGGGTCAAGGCTATTACAAGTCGCGCCGAATTTTGCCACGCGGAGCGCCACGTTTTTAGTATATGCAAGCACACCGCCTTTGCTCGCACAATACTCGGGAAATTCCGAGCCTGTGTGCGCGCTTGCCGAGCCGATATTGAGTATGGACTTAATTCCCTCTCTGATGCCATATTTTTCGGTGACGTGTATCAATGCCTTGAGGTTTGTATCTATATCGTTTTCATTCTGCGTGCCCGCGTTGTTGATGAGAATTTCCACGTTCTGAACATCGGGAAGCTTGTCATAATCACGTATATCGCAGATATGGTGGGTATAAGCCTCGTTGTCAATGCTTGATGGTTGTCTATCGATACCAATTACGGTATGTCCTTTTGCCAAAAACAACTCCGCAATTGCTTTGCCTATTCCCTGCGACGTTCCGGTTATCAAAATTTTCATTGAGCTTTCTCCTTTGCCACGTAATCAAGATATTTCTGTCCCACGTTGTTTTTCTTCCATTTATTAACTATATGGTATCCTATGGGGGAGAAAATAACCTCCATAATAAGCTCTGCCACCGCTCCCGTGAGCGCGCACATAGCGCACTGGAGCACCGTCCAGTGGAATCCGTCCCAGAATATCGGAGCAAATCCCACGAATACTATAAGCGAGAAAATAAAGTTATCAAGGAACTGTCCTATAAAGGTTGACACGTACGAGCGCATAGCAAACGCGAGCTTACCGTCAGGATTTTTCTTGAACATTCTTCCTATGGAGAAATTCAAGAGATTGTTTATCATAGCAGACAAAAGGAAAGCCACCGTACTGCCGAGAAGTATAAACCACGTGCCGCCGAATATGCTATCAAAGGCGGTGTAGTCATTTGCGTTTGAGGGTATCATGCTTGCAACCAGGAATATAAGACAAGTCAGAAGATTTATTCCCGCCGCGAGCACAGATATGCGGTTGGACGCGCGAGGCCCGAAGTGCTTTGTGATTATGTCCATACACATAAAGGACAACCAGGAAATAAGAATACCACCGTCAAGCGCGATCCAATCAAGCTGCAGTAGCGTCTTGTTCGCGAGCAGGTTCATACAGATAACGCTGACTACGAAAAGCGTCACCACCGTTGCGGGAATACACCGCAGCAGAAGCGCCGTCTGCTCCCTTTCTTTTTTTAGCCATAATTTTATTTTTGACATTTATGATATACTCCGTTGTTTTAATCCGTTTTCTTTATTATAGCATACTTTGCAAACAAATTCAATAGATTTGAGTGTAAAAAAAAGCATACCGCCTCATGCGAGGCGGTATGCCGTTATATTTGATTAAACGAGAAGATTATTCTGTGTTTCTGCGTCGAAGAAATGCATTACCTTTCCTTCAAACGTGACGTAAATGGTATTTCCGTACGTCATAGCGTTACGCTGCTCGTCGGAAAGCGATACGGTGGGAACACGAACGATAAGTCTGTCGCCGTTATCCTCTACAACGTGGAGGTGAAGCTCACTACCCATCATTTCATTTACCACTACCTTGCAAGGAATTGCCGCAGGGTTGGAGGGATCTGCAAGCACGATATGCTCGGGACGTACGCCGAGGATGATCTCGCCTGAACCAATGCCCTTTTCCTTGAGCATCTCTGCCTTCTTACCGGTCACCTCAATGGTTGCGCCGTAAGGCTTTACGTAATACTTGCCACCATCTTCGATAAGCTCTGTCTTGAAGGTGTTCATCTTGGGAGCACCTATAAACTCTGCAACGAAGAGGTTAACGGGCATATCAAACACCTCTGTAGGTGTGCCGACCTGCTGGATAAGACCGTCCTTCATAATAACTATACGGTCACCGAGTGTCATAGCCTCGGTCTGATCGTGAGTTACGTAAATAAAGGTACTGTCTATCTTCTGACGGAGAAGAATTATCTCTGCTCTCATCTGGTTACGGAGCTTTGCGTCAAGGTTGGAGAGCGGTTCATCCATAAGGAATACCTTGCTGTCACGAACCATAGCGCGTCCGATAGCAACTCTCTGTCTCTGACCGCCCGAAAGAGCTCTGGGCTTACGTGTCAGGTATTCTGTGATGCCGAGGATCTCTGCTGCCTCGGTGACTTTTTTGTAAACCTCATCCTGAGGAGCCTTCTTGAGTCTAAGGCTGAACGCCATGTTCTCAAAGACTGTGAGGTGAGGATAAAGCGCGTAGTTCTGGAAAACCATCGCGATATTACGGTCACGGGGCTGAAGGTCGTTTACAACGACATCGTCGATCTCGATAGTACCTCCCGAGATGTCCTCAAGTCCCGCTATCATACGAAGCGTGGTGGACTTTCCGCATCCCGAAGGTCCTACGAAAACGATAAATTCTTTATCGGCAATCTCAAGGTTGAAATTATCAACCGCAAGAGTATCCTTGCCGTATATTTTCTTTACGTTAGTTAATTTTAATGTAGCCATATTTATCCCTCTTATCCTTTCACTGCTCCGCCTGTCACACCTTCAACGTAGTATTTCTGCAAGCAGAGGAATACCACGGTAACAGGAATTGCAACTATTACGCCCGCGGCGCAGAACATTGTGTAATTCGTATTAAGGTTTGTCATAGAAAGCCATTCGAACATACCTACTGCGACGTTCATACCCTGACTGTTTTCATGTATGAGATAGCTTGCAAGCATAAAGTCTCCCCAAGGAGCCATAAAGCCCATAAGTATCGTATATATTACGATAGGCTTGGAAAGTGGCATAATAACCTTATAGAATACCTGCCAACGCGTTGCTCCGTCAACTCTTGCCGCCTCGTCAAGACTCTTCGGAATGGTATCAAAGAAGCCCTTTGATACGTAATATCCCATACCGCTGCTCGCGCAGTAAACAATAATAAGACCCAAAGGAGCCATATTCAGTGTAAGGCCGAGATCTGCAAATACCTTATAGATAAGTATCATAGTAAGGAATCCCGGGAACATTCCAAGGATAAGCATAAGGTTCATAAGAGCCTTTCTGCCCTTGAATCTGAGACGCGAAAGCACGTAGCTCATTGAAAGCACGAAGAAGGTCTGGAGAACTGCCGTTGCCACACCCATAATTGCGGTGTTTCTGAACCAGATAAGGAAATCTGTTTCCTTGAACAGTTTTATATAGTTGTCAAATCCAAACTGCTTGGGCCAGAGATAGCTTGTTATACTCGTCGTTTCAACCTTAAAGGACTCAAGAACGATACCGAAGAACGGGAAAAGCCAGATTACAGTGATAAGAATAAGCACTATGTAAATAATTGTGTTGCCTATACGTCTGCTTGCCTTTGCTCCGAGACCTGTTTTCTGTATTTGGTTGTTATCTTGTTTTTTCATTACTTGTAATCCTCCTCATTTCTCGTTGACGGAATTACATTATAGATGATAAGCGACAGGACCGCAACAACTATAAATACGAGAATACCTACGACCGACGCCATATAGTATTTACTTTCAGAGCCGCCGAGTGTCATTCTGTAAAGCCACGTAATAAGCAGGTCGGTGTGTCCTACGGATACTCCGCCCGCCGTACCTATATCGGTGTTAAGCGGGTCTCCCTTCGTAAGCAGGTAGATAACGTTAAAGTTGTTGAGGTTTCCAACGAAGCTCGTAAGCAGATATGGGCCCATTACGAACATCATATAAGGAAGGGTTATCTTTGTGTACTGCTGGAACGGGCTTGCGCCGTCAATACGCGAGGACTCGTAAAGGTCCTGAGGGATATTCATAAGAATACCCGTTGCCATAAGCATAATGTAAGGAATACCTACCCAGATATTGATAACGATAACGAGTATCTTTGCAACTATGGGAGAATTCCAGAGGGAGATAAAGTTGTTAGAAGTCAAATAATTATTGATAAACGGCACCTGATTAAGTACACTACCTATAATACCTGATTTATCAAACAGCTTTGCAACGTAAAGCAGAGATACGAACTGAGGAATAGCGATGGTCATAACCAGCACCGTTCTCCAGAATTTCTTTATCTTTATTCCCTTTTTGTTTATCATAATAGCGACAAACATTCCAAGGAAATAGTTTGTAAAGGTAGCAAAAATCGACCAGATAAGCGTCCAGCCGAGTATCTCTCCAAAGGCAAGACCAAGTCCGCCCTTGCTAAAGTTGGTGATCTCGTTGAAATGCTCCCAGCCTACCCAAGTGAACAGGTTGGAGTATCCGTCAGCCTCTGCAGAATAGCTTGTGAAGGCTATAATTACCATGTATATTATCGGGATTACTGTGAAGAACAGAATTCCTGCCACGGGGAGAGCAAGAAGGGTCTTGTGAAACTGGTCGTCAAGGAGTGACTTTAAGTCCTGCTTGCCGCTTCTTACCTTCTTGCCCGTTGCGGTAATGTCCATACATATACGGCACTGCTTGACCTGAAGTCTCCAGGTATATATGAATGCCACGATAAAGAGAACTGTCAAAAGGCCGTAGAACAACACCTTAACAGAGTCGTCGCCGGGCACCCACACAGGTGTTTCAATTTCTATATCACCAACACCGGGCATAGGATATATCGTCGTCTCAATTTCAGTATGACCCTGAACCGTACCCACCGTCTGACCTACCTGGAACCAATTACACTTGGCGAGCCAGAATGCGCCGCCGCTGGGAAGAGCCATATATACAATAAATACTATTTCAAATACCAGGAACAGTATTCCGCGAAGGATCTGTCCATGATAAAGGTTTCCAAATCCAAAGATGAGGAAGGAGAGCTTTACTGCCCAGTTACCTTTGGTAAAGGTACGGGTTATATCTAAAAATTCGTTTTTGATAGCCGAGCCGCAGCCCTTGATAAGATTCCATATCTTCTTTCCAAGATTTTTGAACCATGTTGGTATCATAATGAGGAAGAAGAGCTTGATATTATACCAAAACGCCGCGAATTTACTTAGCTTTAAGTATTCCAAATCGTTTAATCTTTTCATATTAAAAGCATAAGCCGAGTTTATTCGAGCTCCTTCTAAAATAATTAGAGGCATTGTTAGCCGACACACAAGACAACTGTTGTCCTTGTATATCGGCTAACAATGCCTTTTTTATATCAAGGGCGGGTGAGCCTGAGGCTCACCCGCAAAAAACCTCAATCGCAAATATTATTATGCGGGAATAAGGTTAACTACTGCGCTAGTGGAAGTGCCGTCCCAAACAAGCTGAACCTTATAGCTACCGGTTACTTCAACAACGATGTTGCCGGGCTCAGGATTCGAGTCAGCAAGTCTTACGTAGTATCCACCGTCTGTTTCTCCGGTGTTATCATTGGTTACACCTATCTGAGGAACCCATGCTGCGCCGCGGCGGAGCTTAAATTCCTGACCTGCTTCGAGATTAAGAACAACGGATTCCCAAGTTGTATCGTTAACCTTTGTCATAGCGAAGTCTGTATCCCAGCTTGCGCCGTTAACGGAACCGATTACGGACCAAGCCATCTTCTGCTCTTCAGTCATCTGGAAGAGACCGTCGATAGCTGCCTGGTAGTCTGTAAGAGCATCCTTAAGATCCTGCTCGGATGTAGCTGCCTTAGCTTCTGCACCAAGAACCTTTGCTATATCCCACCAAGAACCGTGGATCTGACCCTGAGGCTGACCGTATGCGTTCTGCTTAGCAAGAGCTGCAAGAGAGGGGTTAGCCTGAACTGCCTCGGACTGCTGAGCTGCGAGGTTAGAGGGACCCCACTGGAAGCTCTCATATCTCTGAGTCTGGCACGCCTCGTTTGTGAGGTACTGTGCAAGGAGAGAAAGAACTGCTGCTCTGTTTTTATCCTGCTGAGGCTTTACACCGAGAAGCTTGTTACCGGTGTAGGAGCCGAGGTGATAGGACTCACCGTCAACTGTGAAGGAAGGAAGATCGGTTACGCCGAAGTTCTCACCGAAGTGAGCCTCTGCTGCCTCTGCGTTCCAGATACCTGTTACAACTACGCCTGCGTCTGTGAAGATATCAGCGTTGGAGTCGTAAATGGAAGACTGAGCGAGCTTCTGCATACCCTTCATAGCGATAAGACCCTTTGTGGAGTTGAAGTCATCGTCAACGGCGATAAAATCGCCATCTTCGTTCATAGACCAGTTGGAGTTACAACCTGTAGCGAAGAAGAAGGATGCTGTGTACCAAGCGTTCTCAAGAGCGAAACGGAAGAGCTTACCGCTGTCCTCGCAAGCTGCGATGATAGCCTCAAGGCTCTCTGCGTCTTCCTCAGAGATGATGCTTGTATCGTAGTACATATAGTAACCATTGTCACTTGTCATAGGATAAGCGTAGATTGTTCCTGCAACGGAAGCTGCAGCAACGGAACCTGCGTCGTTGGATTCCTTGATAAGCTTAGCGATGTCACCGCCGGGACCTGCAAGAGCTGCTGCCTGAACGAGACGAGCGAGCTGGTCCTGTGCGAAACAGTACATATCGGGAGCGGAAGCAACGTCAGCAACAACCTTGGAGCCTGCGTCTGCCTCGGTTACGCCTTCAATAGAAGCGTTGATGATGATACCGGGGTTAGCTGCCATAAATTCTGCAATCTGCTGCTTGAACTGATCAGCAACGCCTTCCTTCTCGGAAACCCACATTGTGATATCGTATGTACCAGCAAGGGGATTTACAACGGGTTTGTTACCATCGGGTTTGTTTGTGCTAGGGTTCTCGCTGGGGTTCTCGTCAGGTGTGTTATCCTTACAAGCTACAACACCAACAAAAACAAATGCGAGTACGAGCAAGAGTGCTATAATCTTACTCATTCTTTTCATAATATAATTCCTCCTTAGGATTATGTTTTTTTATGCACCTTTGTGCCTTAATGATTCTATCACATTTTAGTTGTTTTGTCAATAACATTCTGAATTCAAAACTCAAATTCGGCATTTTCACCAATATTCAAATGTTTTTTTCTACACAATGTGAAATTAACAAATTTTACACAATGATATTTGTGTATTCATCGAAGGCTGGAAGTTTCTTTCCATTGTAGTCAAACAGGCACTGATTTGCCCATTCGTTAGTGGTAGATTTACCTTGTTCGTTGATGTATTCCTGCCCTGCCTCAGACGCCCAACAGATGCCTTCGCCCGGCAGCCAAAGAGGCTCCCAATAAAATACGCCGTCAATGCAATTCTTTCGCGCAAGCAAGAGAAAGTCTTTGACAAACGCTGCCTGACCCTCGGGCGTTATTGGATAATTTTCGGTAAATCCCGCAACGTAAGCGCGCTCAGAGTCAATCACAAGTCTTTGCGACTTGCCGTCAAGACAGTATGCCTCGGTAGTAAATCCGTAGCCAAGCTCGACGACCATAAGCTTTTTGCCAAAGCGTCGGCAATTATTGAGGTTTTCAAAAAGCTGAGTAGGTGTACCGTGCCAATAGGGGTAATACGACGCGCCTATAATATCGTAATCGATATGGGCATTCTCCATCTTCGTGAAAAATTCCTGATATACAGCTTTATCGTGACTGCGCTCAAGGTGAAGAATTATCTCCGCCTCGGGACAAGCCTCGCGACAGGCGCGGCATCCCGCATCAATAAGGCGGCAGAGGTTTTCATAATTCCCTCTTTCACCTTCCTTACTTTCATCAAGACGTCCTATTGGCCAGAGCATACCATTTGTTATCTCGTTGCCCACCTGAATAAGCTCGGGGGAAACGTCATTTGCCTTTGCAATTTCAAGACATTCCTTTGTAAACTCATATACCGCCGAGGTCATCTCGTCAATGCCGTAATTTCTCCAAGCCTTAGGTATCATTTGTTTGCCCGGGTCTGCCCAAAAATCGCTGTAATGGAAATCAAGCAGTAGCTTATATCCCTTAGATTTTGCAAGAGTTGCGAGCTTTACGTAATGGTAAATATCGCAGTTTCCTGCAAGATAGGGCTGGCCGTCCTCGCCTTTGGGATTGTTCCATACGCGGATACGCATATAATTGACCCCGTTGCGGACAAATTCGTCAAGCGGGTCAATCTCGGTGTCTCCGTCGTAAAATTTGGCGCCGTGCTCGAGCTCCTCAAGGTAGGTCGAAACGTCAATTCCGAGGATCATTGTTCTCCTCCCTTGTGCTTTTCAAATTTTACGGGTTGGTTGTCCTCACCGAAATCCACGACTCGCATTCTCATAGCGCGATAGCGGTATCTTGCCGCCTCGTTGAGACGCAACACGTCCGCCTCCGTTCCTGTAAACGAGCAACGCAGACAGTAATATTCTTTTTTCTCCTCGTCAAAGAACATATCTATATCGATATCTCTCATAAAGCACGAGGGACAACGGAAATTTAATTTACCTTTCGTAGCCTGAGCCATGTTTTAACTCCTCCTTTACTGACAGTCTTGCGGAGAGCGAGATGATATACGGGAGAGAACGCTATTCCCTCCTCGACCAGCGACTCGTCGCACTCGCCGCCCATCTCTATTGTTGTAAGAACGTCGGGAATGCTTACATACGCGCACTCAGCGCTCTGCTTGACTATCTTTCTGCCGAGATACGAGAACTGCATCTGCTCGCCGTCAACACCGAGGGTGATACTTGTCATATCAGCCTGATACTCGGTAGTGCCGAACGCACCTGTGAAATATTCCTCAAAAGTGACCAGCTCGCCGCCGAGATCATTGAGTATAAGTCTCTCGGTAATTATCTCGCCCGAGCCTTCAAGAATTGTAAATACCGATTTAATAGCAATATCAAGTCCGCCAAGTGTGACTGTCACGGGATCTGCTGTAAGACGCACACCACCGTCAATCTTCTCATAGACTGCCATAGTTCTGCACAGACAAAGGTCTGCGCTCTCGCCACGGCAGCTGACCTTGCAGGACTTTATCGTTCCTGCGCCTGCATAGTGCGTAAAGTAGCCTGCGCGGTAGTTTATCTGTATAAGGTAAGGATAGGACGCATCGTACACGTTGTCCGTACCGATACCCGTCTTTTGAGGTATTCTTGCGATATACGGACGAAGGTCTATCATAGCACCGCCCTGATTGAAGTCAAGACAGGTTCTCATCGCAGGGTCGGCATACCAGAAATATTCTTTATTGCTTCCGTACAGAATATCCTTCCAAAGCGCGCACTCTCCGCGTGAATAGTCCTTGTGGCAGCTGCGGTAATAATCCGCAAACTCGCTCATTGTCATATCAATAAGCTTGCCCTCGGCTTTGAGCTTGCCGTAATATTTCATACCGTCGTCATAGGACTTTGCAAGCAGCTCGTAGGGTGCTTCCCAACGCCCGCGTCTGTTGAGCCAGCCCGGACCCACGAACATCATATTGTAGCTGTATCCGTCGTTATATTTTGCAAGGTGACGGTACTGGTCAACGAGGTTATACAGATAGGGATACTCGTATTCCCCGTCCTCGTTGTAGTATATCATTCCGCGGAGGACGTTCTGCGGGTGAGTTCCAAAGTTTGAGCCGTTTCCGTCAAAGCACGCCATGAGATCGCGCGAGAGGTGCGGAATGGCAACTATGCCCGAATCGTCATCCTCGCAGGATGCAGGACAGTGGGAGTTTGTTTTTGAAGGTATCCAAGGATTCCACGGGCCGCCATCCATAAACGTATACCACGAGTTATTACAGGTGTGGTATGCCTTGGGGCCCTCCTCCCAGCAGGTAGCGACTGCGCATTTCACGCTCGGATAATTTTCCTTAATATAATTTATGGTGTACGCGTCAAGGAAATAGCTTGACGTAGACTCAGGATAAAATCCGAATTTTTCGTAGAATTTGCCGAAAACATCGTCTATTATCTCCCGCTTGGTCGCCTCATCGAACATCCAGATGCAGAAGTCTTCGGTCTTATATTTTTCCTTGAATTCGGGACAAGGAAGTCCTAAGAGGGACAGTCCTATCTCGTCACCGTATTCCTCGCGCTCGCGCTTTGCAAGCTCAATGATCACGTCCGAGAATAAGGACGCGTAGGTTATCTGTATAGTGGTCTTAAGTCCGTATTTATGAGCGGTGTCCTGCTGAAATCTGAATATGTCCAGCGATTCGTCGCGCACTCCCTCGCCCTTTCCAAGCGCCTTTTCGGCATACTCGGGCGAAAGCTCGGGTCGGTGTATTATGTTAACTATAAATTTGTTTTCCATAGTGTATCTTTCCTTATCATTCAAGTATTACGCTTGTCTGAGGTCCAACTGTAAGAGTAGTGCCCTCAAGAGTTGCCGTGCCGCATCCGATATAGTCGCATATCTTTGAGAAGGTGTGTCCGTCAAGTCCAGTTATAGCGCTGAGATCCACAGTGAGCTCCGACGTGGAATTGTTGTGTATCAGTCCAAGTATTTCTCCATTATATTCTATATAGAATCCGCCGAGGTTTTTGTTTCCGCAGGATATCGCGTTGTAATCTCCGCGCGCTATTGCGGGATACTTGTGGCGCATAGCAATGAGCTTGCAGTAGTAATTATACAAACTATTCTCGTCCGCCATCTGCGATGCAACTGTTGTCTGTATCTGCTTATCTGGTGAGTATGTCGATCCCGTGGGATTCTTGACAAGGTCTTCGTCACCCCAAAGCATAGCAAGACGGCGATTTGCATCCGTGTTCTCGCCACCTCTTGAGCCCCTCATACCTATCTCCTCACCATAGTATATCATAGGTGAGCCGGGAGAAAGCAAATAGAGGTTTGCCGCCATACGCATATTATTTTCAAGAATAAACGTGCCTGCAATTCTGTCCATATCATGGTTTGAAAGGAAGGACATCATCATACCGTCCGGGTTCTTTGCCAACACCTTATCCTGAAACGACTCAATATAATTTGTGTAGTTTGCAATGCTTTGTCCCTTTGCTGCTCTTGCCATAACGCCCTCTGCCTGAGACACTGCAAAGTTAAAGCAGTTCATTGCGCCGTAGTACTCAAGAATTTCTGTCTCTCCCGACCAGCACTCTGCAACGCAGTAGATATCGGGATTGATCTTTAAAAGCTCCTCCATGTACCACTCCCAGAATGCTACCGTATTTTTGGTATCTCCGTAGTATATGTATTTTACCGCGTCAAAGCGGAAGCCGTGCACACCAAGATCAAGATAGTATTTTGCTATTTTGAGAACTTCTTCTTTTACCTCGGGATTGTCAAAATTGAGCTCGGGCATATCACCTGAAAAGTTGCACTCGTAATAGCCGTCAATACCCGCTATCTTCTGATAGGTTCTGCCGTTTACCTTCTCGGCAGCCGTCACGAAGGTATAATAATCGTAATATTTGTTTGAGGTATCGCCGCTCATACGCGCCTGCTTGAACTGAACAAACCATTCGTGCTGAGTTGACGTATGGTTGATTACAAGGTCAAGTATAAGCTTGATATTTCGCTCATTACAAAGCTCAATAAGCTCCTTGAGGTCGTCCTCCGTGCCGAATCTCCAGTCTATCTGATAATAGTCCTTTGTGTCATACTTGTGGTATGACGGCGAGGAAAATATAGGTGAGAGCCATATTCCCTGCACACCAAGACTCTTGCCTGAATTTATATCTCCGTCATTGAGATAGTCTATGCGGTTGATTATACCGCGAAGGTCTCCAAACGTATCTCCGTTAGCGTCGGAAAACGAGCCTACGAATATCTGATAAAAAGTTCTGTAATTGTCGTTTATAGGATCAACAGTCGGGGTGTATACTCCATCGTTTACGTTGTTGTCATTATTTGTGTTGTCATTATTTGTGTTGTCCTTGCAGCCTATCATAGCCGTTGCAGAAAATAACATTGTAAATACTAACAGTAAGACAGTTATGTGTCTTAATTTTATTCCTTTTCTCATTTTGTTTGCCTTTTATTCCTTTACCGAGTTGAGAAGTGCGTCATCTATCTTGCCCCACGCGTTAGGCCCTGAGCATTTTACGTATATGCCCACGATAATACTGTCGCCCTCTGCATATTCAATTCCGTTTATAGTTGCCGTATGCCATTCCTCATATACGGTAACGGTAGTCTCCGCCTTGTGAACTATCTCTCCGTTTATCTTAACATATGCGTAGATGTCAGTCTCGCCACAGTCGCCGCCCATAATTGAAATGGAATAGTTATATTTGCCTGCAGGGAGGTCTTTTACCTCTTGCTCAAGCATAAATTCGACCGCATTTGCCGATGCGCCCCAGAAATGATAGTGTTTCGTGCCCGTAAGAGAGTCGCTGACCTTATCTTCAATACAAAGCTCGTCAAAGGATTTAAGTGCAGTTGACGTCCAACCGCCCTCGCCGTCCTCAAAGCTCCAGTTTTCAAGATAGTTATATTCAACCATTGAAATATAGCAGGTCGCAGTCATGCCTCCCGCGGTGCCGTGAATGGTATATTTCGCAACGCCGCCATCCTTCATAGCTTCCTTATTTACGTTGTGCCACTCAACGTCTATCTGCTGCTTGGAGTTGTCAAGCATAATAGCATTAACCTTTTCAGGCAGCTCTATTTCGCCGTTGAGGTCTATAATTAGATTTACGTCCTCGATAGCGTCCGCCTTGTTTTGAATCACGTTGCCCTCTTTTACAAGAGCGAATACCTTGAGAGATTCAAGAACATTTCCGTCCTTATCAAAGAACGCCTGATTGTCAACCGCGCATCCGCCGTGCCACTGACCCGCATCCTCGGGATCATACTCTGCCGCGTAAGAGGTTGCCCAGCCCGAGCCGTGCTTTTCCCAGATCGCAAGGTTATTTTCGTAGCTCTCGTTGCCCACGGATATCCACGTGCCCTCCCAATAGAACACGCCTATACCGTTTGTGGTCTTGTTTACGACCGTATCAATTACGTTGCGAACAAGATTTGCCTGTCCCTGAACTGTAAAGGGATAGTCCTTGACTATTCCGCCGCCCTCGCCTATCGTGTTGCCCCAAAGGTCAGTGTCCTCCGGTGTATAGGCGTAAGAGGTTTCCGCAACCATTACCTTTTTGTCATAGGTTTTTGCAACCTTTGAAAGCACCTCGGAGAGATTGTCAAGGGTGCCGTGCCAGAAAGGATAGTAAGAGGAAGCGAAAACATCGTAATCCACGCCGTAGTAGGCAAGATTCTTTGAATAGCTCTCGTAATTTGTGACCTTTTCGGGATTTGCGAAATGTATAGCCACAAGCGCGTCAGGACATACCTCACGCACCGCCTTTGAGCCTGCGCTCATAAGCTGGGTTATCTTTTTCCATCCGCCGAGCTTTGAGCTGGACTCGCCGCACATAGCTCCGTTGGTTTCGTTGCCTATCTGCACCATACCAATATCCACGCCTGCCTCAACAAGCTTTTCAAGACACTCCTTTGTGTACTGATAAAGCGCTTCGGATTTCTGGTCGATATTCATATTTTCCCACGCCTTTGGCGCTCTCTGCTTTGCGGGATCCGCCCATAAATCGCTGTAATGGAAATTTACGAGCAGCTTCATTCCGTGCGCTGTCGCGCGCTTGCCTATCTCAATCGCATTGTCAATATCACAGTTTCCACCGCCATAGCCGTTTCCGTCCGCGTCATAAGGATCATTCCAGACACGAACGCGTATGTAGTTGATACCGTTTTCAGCAAGTATCTGATATACATCCTTTTCCGTACCGTCATAATCGTAGTACTTTACTCCGCTGGCCTCAAGCGCGGGAACGCAGGAAGCGTCCATACCCATAATAAAGTCATCAGGAAGATTTTCAACTTTCTCCACGTAAAGAGAATCCGAGCTGACCACCTTGCCGGTCGGGTTGCCGTTTGGATTGTCGTCAACGTTGTCATCGGTTTTTTTACATGACGAAAGGGGCATCACTACCATAAGCAATGCTACTGTTACGATAAGAAATTTTTTAATGAAGCTCATAAATCTCTCCGTTCCGTTGCCGTGTGCAACATTATTTTGATATGTACCTCGCCACTCTAAATTGTATCATTTTCAAGTGCAAAATTCAATAATGTATTATACACAAAAAACACGGTTGTAATTTGTTGATTACAACCATGTTTATAAGCCATCGCTTGTCATATTTTGTTTATGATTGCCTAATTTGTCCTTGATATCTATGAATATACATTCTTGACGTGCCTTCTTCGCCGTCGCTATGCACGTCACAGAAAAACTCCCAACCGTATCTCTCGTAAAATGACGTATGATCCGTCACAAGATACAATGTATCTATACCCTTTTCATTCATATCGAGGCACGCAAACTCGAGAAGCGCTCCAGCTATGCCTTGTCCGCGGGCATAATCCTCGGTATATACCGCGCAAATATTTGGCGAGAGGTCGGGTCTGTCGTGAAAATCGTTTTCTATAACTCCAAGTCCTGCAACTATTTTATCCTCGGATACAGCTATATACCACGCGGGGACAGGTGATTTTCCACCCAGAGACTCACCGATGCTCTCCATATAAGCCTCAAGTGGTATTCCCCATTTTTTGTGAAACCAGATTGCTGCAGGCTCCTTCATATCGGGTTCATCTGACAGTTTTATTATATCATATTTCATATACCTATCCCTCCGTTTTATTTCATTCTATCACACGCCCTGAAATTTTGCAATATATACACCATTGATTTTGTACCTTTTTTATGATATAATTATACAAATTAACAAAAAAGGAGTCGCAATAATGGTAAATATTCTTTTTGATTGCCCCAATATTCAAGATTTTCACGATGACTTAAAAGGTTATTTTTCCGAAAAAACTAAGGTGTGTATGATAGCCTTTTCGTTTTACGATGACTACGTAAATGATGATCAATCGTGGAATACAGTTTATGGCAAGGACGGCAACGGCTATATTGAAACCATAGAATCCTTTGAACCGTTTGGTGTCAAGGAAGAAAATATAGTGTTCATCAACTACTTTACCGATACAAAGGAATCTGCCGCAGAAAAGATAAGAAATGCCGACGTCCTTTATTTCACAGGCGGCCTCCCCGACAGAATGATGGACAGAATAAAGGAATTTGAACTGTGCGAGCTTATTATGAAGCACGAGGGGATAGTTATGGGCTATAGCGCAGGCGCTGTCATACAGCTCGCGGAATATCACCTCTATCCCGACTGCGACTACTCGGATTACGCCTACTACGAAGGGCTTCCATTCTTTGACGATTTTTATATAGAGGTGCATTACGAATACAAGCCCGAGCAGGATGAGTCAATCCGCAAAGTTCTTGCGGAACGCGGCAAAACAGTATATGTCACCCACACAGCAAAGGGCGGAATAGTTGTGGATAACGGCCAACTTCGTATTATAGGCAAGGTTGACGTTTATGCCCCCGAAAAATAATAGGTTTGTTAAAATAACCAAAATTTAGATGTTTTGCACAAATTGTCTTTGACGTCATTATAATTTGATGTTGACAATCACACTCGTTAATGTTAGAATAGTAAAGGATAAATTTTATCCTAAAAATTATATAAAATATTATGACAATAAATTTCAGCCACATGTCAGAAAGGAAAAATCTCAAATATGAAAAAAAATCTCAAAAATTTTGGCTTTACCCATAAAAGCGGTATTCTTTTACCCATAAGCTCCTTGCCCAACAAGTACGGAATTGGTACTTTCGGTAAAAGCGCATACGATTTTGTAGACTTTCTCACAGAGACAAAAACAAAATGCTGGCAGGTGCTCCCCCTCAACCCCACGTCTTACGGTGACAGCCCCTATCAGTCACCCGCATCAGTAGCGGGCAACCCTTATTTTATAGACCTTGAGATTCTTGCAAACGAGGGACTTCTGACAAAAACAGAGCTTGAGGAAAACAAAAATTCCGACAAAAAAATAAACTACGGTTGGCTCTTTAACACGCGTTATACCGTCCTTCGTAAGGCTTATGAAAGATTTATTGCGCGAGACGGGAATAAGACACCCGAATACAAGTCCTTTAAGAGAAAGAACGCCGCTTGGCTCTCGGATTACACCCTCTTTATGGCGCTCAAGGTAAAATACAACTACTGCGCTTGGACAAATTGGGCAGACGAGCACAAAAATATACATACCGCAAGAACCCTCCGCTCCGAGTTTGAGAGTGAGTGCGGATTCTGGGAATGGATACAGTTTGAGTTTGATGCAGAGTGGCAGGCGCTTCTCTCCTATGCTCACTCCAAGGGTATCGTAATCATAGGAGATATGCCTATCTACGTCGCTCACGACAGTATGGACGTATGGCAGGCTCCCGAGCAGTTCTTGCTTGACGAAAATTATAATCCCACAGTAGTCGCAGGATGTCCCCCCGACGGATTTTCTCTCGACGGACAGCTCTGGGGCAACCCCATATACAACTGGGCACTTATGGAGCAGGACGGATTTACTTGGTGGCAAAAGCGAGTCAAAGCAAGCTTCCACCTCTACGATATTCTCCGAATAGACCATTTTAGAGGCTTTGCGGGATATTACAATATTCCCTACGGTCACACGACGGCTCGCGAGGGCAAGTGGAACTCCGCTCCCGGCATCCAGCTTTTCCGCACCTTGAAGGAAAAGTTCCCCAAGGCAAAAATAATTGCAGAGGATCTTGGATTTATCACTCCCGACGTCCGCGAGCTCCTCACCGACACACAGTTCCCCGGCATGAAGATATTGCAGTTTGCTTTCTATGATGAGGACGGCGAGTATCTCCCCAGAGTTTACGAAACTGATAACTGCGTAGTTTATACAGGCTCGCACGATGCGGATTGTACGAAAACTTGGGTGGACAACGTCAGCGGAGACACGCTTGAGCGTTTGAAGAGAGAGTGCCCGAGAAGAAAGGGTCAGAGCTACACCGAGGCTCTTATCGAGCTTGCGTTGGGTAGCCGCGCAAATCTTGCAGTAATACCGATTCAGGACTACCTTGAGCTAACAAACGAAGAAGGCAGAATGAATACCCCCGCGGTAGCCGACGGAAACTGGTCTTACCGCCTCTCGCCGAGATACAGAACATCAGCTCTCACAAAGAAAATAAAGGACGTCACGGTGCGTACAAAGCGCGCGACGAAATAAAACAGCGAAAATCCCCAATTTTAATATTTCCATAAAAACATAGGAAAGGAATTTTACGCAATGAAAAAACGTTTACTCTCTTTATTTCTTGTAATAATAATGATACTGGGCATGTGTCTTAATGCCGTTTCGTGTGATAACAATGAAAATTCCACAGATGCGCCCTCAGGCACACCTACAGAAACTCCTACAGAAAAGCCTACCGAAAAACCTACTGAGAAGCCTACCGAGAAGCCTGATGACGGTGATGACGACGGCGATTATACGCTTGAAAAGCAGGATGGCTATAATCAGCTTACGTTTTACTGGGTCACCTCGGGCTCTATCCAAAACTGCGATATTTGGATATGGTGGGGCAGCGTCGCAGGTGCAGGTCACGTAATGCATAAATGGGAGCGCGGCGGTAAGGTTATAGTCAATGTTCCAGAGGATATTACAGAGGTCGGCTTTATAGTCCGTACAGGTTGCTCCGATCCCGGTGGATCGTCATGGGGCACAGCTACCAAGGACGGAACTCAGGAGGACCGTTTTGCAATTATTACGGGCGAGGAGACCTTCATTTACTTAAAGAGCGGAGACGCTTCACAATACACAAGCAACGACGGAGGAGAAACTCTCGAAATGATAACAGAATTTTCACTGGCGGGAATGGTTGACTTCAATAAAATTCAGTACTATATCTCTCCGAAGGATACCTTCTCGAGTTTAGATGATTTTAAGGTCTATGACGGCGAAAATGAGCTCACGGTAGTAGGCGTGAGCACTCTTGGCAAAGACTCAACGACAGGTATTATAGAGGTCGCAGAGACTCTTGATCTTTCTAAAAATTACACGGTAAGCATTAAGGATTACGGCGAAAAGACCGTAGTTCCTACAAGCATTTTTGATACTGAAAACTTTATTCAGAATTACACCTACGACGGCAACGACCTCGGCGCCACGATAAATAGTGACGGCACCTCGACCTTCAAGGTATGGGCGCCCACCGCATCCAAGGTAGTCCTTAACCTCTTTGCTTCGGGTCACGAGGGCGAGGCGCACGCTAACATCGATATGACTCTTGGCGAAAAGGGCGTATGGTCTTATACGGCAGAATGCGGACACGGAACCTACTACACCTACACAGTCACAACGTCCGTCGGTACTCAAGAGGCGGTCGACCCCTATGCAAAGGCAGCAGGACTTAACGGCGATCGCGGAATGGTAGTTGACCTTTCCCTTACAAATCCCGAGGGTTGGGATAATGATGCATCATTCTCTACAAACATTGACAGCTATTCGGATGCTATAATCTGGGAGGTACACGTAAGAGACTTCTCTAACAAGATAGCATCCTCTCAGTACAAGGGTAAATATCTCGCATTCACTGAGCAGGGACTTGTAAACGAGCACGGCAAGAGCGTTGGTATTGATTACCTTGTAGAGCTTGGTATCACTCACGTTCACCTCCTTCCCGTATATGACTACGCGACAGTCAATGAGGCAGACCCCGACAGTCAGTTCAACTGGGGCTACGATCCCAAGAACTACAACGTCCCCGAGGGAAGCTACTCTACCGACCCCTACAACGGCGCAGTCAGAATAGAAGAATATAAGGAAATGGTAATGGCGCTTCACGAGGCAGGCATCGGCGTTATTATGGACGTGGTATATAACCACACCTACACCGCTAACTCCTATCTCAACAAGATAGTTCCCTACTATTACTACAGATACACCTCAAGCGGCGCTAACTCGTCCGCGTCCGGTTGCGGAAACGACACCGCATCCGAGAGATATATGTACGGCAAGTATATGGTGGACTCCGTAAGCTACTGGCTCGAGGAATACAATCTGGACGGCTTCCGCTTTGACCTTATGGGTCTTCACGACCTTCAGACTATGCAGGAGGTTGAAGCTGCAGTACACACCATTGATCCTCAGGCACTCATCTACGGCGAAGGCTGGACAATGGGCTCGACAATCGACGGCAGTCTTATGGCTAACCAGTCCAACATCAAAAAGATAGAAACCACAAATAACGCTATCGGCGCTATCGCGGTATTCAACGACACGATACGCGACGGTCTCAAGGGCAGCGTATTCAATGCAACCGCTCAGGGATATATTAACGGTCAGGGCAAAGCAAATCTCAATGCAGTTCTGTTCGGAATCAAGGGTGGTAAAGGCGGATCGGGCTGGTCCGTTGACAACGCAATGGTCGTAAACTATATGTCAGCTCACGACAACAACACACTTTGGGATAAGCTTGAGCTTTCAAACGGTAGCGACTCCGTGGAAACAAGACTTGCTATGAACCGTCTTGGCGCAACAGTTCTTATGGTGTCAAAGGGTATGGTATTCTTCCAGGCGGGAGAAGAAATGCTTCGTACCAAGGACGGCGACGAGAACAGCTATAATTCAAGCGATGCAATAAATAATATCGACTGGTCGGTTCTCAATGACGGCACTAATGAATATCAGATGATGCAGTATTACAAGGGTCTTATCGAAATAAGAAAGAACTTTGGTCTGTTCACCGATAACAGTATTCCTATGAGCACTACTACCCTTTCCGACGGTGCGGTAGCCATCACATTTGATAATTACGAGGGCGGCATTGCAACCGTAATTCTCAATCCCACAGCTTCAGCTATAACTCACACTCTTGACAGGGGCACTTGGAATGTTGTTTGCGACGGAGCAAACGCAGGCGTCGAGATCCTCGGCACAGTTGAGGGAGAAATCAGTGTTCCCGCATACAGTGCAGTAATAGTTATCAGCGACGCTTTGATCAACGGTTAATTAAGAAATTTATTAAACAAACAACCCGTCACACCAGATTGGTGTGACGGGTTGTTTGTTTTTATTTTACCATTCCGTAGCCGCCCGCATACTTGCTGACATCAGATGCAACAACAAATACCTTGTTGTCACACATAGCGCGTATATGTCGTAGCATTTTAAACGCCTCTCTTCTCGGCAATACGATAAGTATCATATTCATTTTGTCCTTAGAGCCGTGTCCCGCAAAAACCGTATATCCCTTGTCTTTTTCCTTTAGATACTCAGTTATTTTCTCCGTGTTTTCATCATTGGCAATAAGCTGGAGGTTGGACGTGCCAAGAGCTATCTTGTTCTCTATAGTGGAGCCAAGGAAAAGTCCCGTAGCATATCCAAAGCAGTAGAATACCAAAAGCAAATAGTTGTCGCCAAGTGTTCCGATTATCGTGGATATAACAAGTCCCCAGATGATACACTCAATAAATCCAAGTCCCGCTGCCTTAAGTCTCTGACCCTTTACCATCATACAGGTCTTTAGCGACTGTATGGTTATCTCAACTATTTTTGCTGCGCATACCAAAAAACATACTGCCACAGGGGGCAAGGATGCTAAAAATTCCGACATTATATTTCCTCCTCAAATGTTAACTCTATTATTCCTTTAATAACTTCTCGATCAGGGCTTTACAGCCGTCGTAAATATCTCTGTATGCTATATCAAATCTATCGGAATACCACGGGTCTGCCACATCGCCGCCACGCTCCGTAAACTCCATAAGCTTATATATCTTCCCTTCCGATACGTCGCCGAGTATTCGGTGCATATTGCGGATATTGGCACTATCCATCCCGATAAACATATCGTACTTATCAAGGTCTGCTCGCACAAGCTGTACCGCGCGTTTACCGTTGCAAGAGATGCCGTGCTTTGCAAGCTCCGCCTTAGCGGGCGGGTAAACGGGATTCCCTATTCCTCGCCATATTTCCTCGGTGCTTGTCGCACTGGAGCGCACAAAAAATCTATCCGACATTCCCCGCTCCTCCGCAAGATTTTTGAAGATAAACTCTGCCATAGGTGAGCGGCATATATTACCGTGGCAGACAAACATAATTCTTATCATTCTATCACCTCAAGCAAAAAGCTGACGGGACGAAAGCCGTCGTTGCAGGATATCATCGCGGAATGCTTGTTTTTCATCCAGCCTCCGTAAAAATCTCCGCCGCCCTCGGCAAGCGTCTTTACAAAATACGCCATACTTTCCCACGCGCTGTCGCAAAGTCCTTCGGGCTTCTCTCCGTCCTCCGAAATAAACACCTGACCAAGCTGTATATCGCAGGCGTGTTCTATGGGATTTTCGTATTGCGAGATAAGGTCGTCATATCTTGCCTTTTTCATAACCGTTATTTTAACTTTTTTCATTATAGCTCCCAAAGTAAAATATTACACCTTTATTGTATCATTGAGGGCGCATTTTGTCAAGAATGTAGAAGCACGCAAAAAGCTTGAAAATTTTTGAAATACCTCTTGCAAAAAATCAAGTTGTAGTGTATAATATTCTCAAATGTGGTTTTAATAACCATATAGTGTGACATACAATGTAGATATCTGATGTTTATAAGGAGCTTTTATGAGAAAAATCTGTTATGCCGCCAGGATACTGACGGTCGCCCCCGTTGTCGCCATAGCCACGTTCACAATACTGCATTTTGTTTCTCCCGAAATAACGGGAAGCACTCTCAATTACGTGTTGGGAATAATATTCGTGGCAGTCTTTCCTCTTTTGGCGTATCCCCTCCAGCCCATACTTCCCTATTTCAAGAAAAAAGGCAGAGAGGGTCAGCGCAATCTCGCAATATATATGTCTGTATTCGGATACGTCGTGGGCATTATCCTCGCCTTCGCTCTCAGAATGCCCGACAAAATGCAGGCTCTGTTTTTGACGTACTTCATCTCGGGACTTCTGGTATTTATATTCAACAAGGTGCTCAAAATCAAGGCAAGCGGACACGCATGCGGAGTTGCAGGTCCTATCGCCTTTCTTACGTATATTTACGGCCCCATCGCGCTTTTGGGACTTCCCTTGCTTATTCTTGTGTATTGGGCATCGCTCGGAATGGAACGACACAAGATAAGCGAGCTTGCCATTGGAACCGCCATCCCGATTGCCGCTATGCTTATTTCTATCCTTTTCGTCAGCATAGTATAAATATATATAAAAAATGTAAAAAAACTATTGACAAACACTTTTGGTTGTGGTATAATTCATACTCGGTATGGTCTGCAGAGCAGATCTACTCTCTACCGTGTAAATATCAGACACGGTCGAATAAGTCCATAGGGAGGTAAAAAACATGGAAAACGTAATCAATTCTTATGAAACTCTGTTCATCGCCGATATTTCTAACGGCGAGGAGGCTGCAAAGGCTACAGCGGAGAAGTTCACAAACTTGATCGGTTCCAACGGAGAAATCGTTGAGGTAGACACTTGGGGCAAGCGTCGTCTTGCTTATCTCATCAACGATATGAGCGAAGGCTACTACACCGTTGTAACCTACAAGGCTGCTCCTTCTTTCATTGCAGAGCTTGAGCGTCAGTTCAACATTGACGAGACAATTATGCGTTCTATGACCATCAGACTCGAATTCGAGCCTGTTGCAAAGAAGGTAGTTGTTGAAGAGCCCGTTGTTGAAACTGTTGAAGCACCTGTTGAGGAAGTTGTTGAAACTGTTGAAGCTACAGACGCTGAGTAATTTATTGGAGGGATAGCAGAATGGCTAATTTTAATTTCAATAAAGTAATTCTCGGTGGTAGACTTACTGCAGATCCTGAACTCAAGCAGACACAGAATGGCATTGCTGTTGTTTCCTTCTCTATCGCGGTTAACCGCAGATACAACAAGGACGCTCAGCAGAACGAGACTGATTTCTTTAACGTAACCGCTTGGAGACAGACCGCTGAGTTTGTTTCAAGATACTTTAAGAAGGGCTCGTCCATTTGCATCGTTGGTACTCTTCAGAACAGATCCTGGGTTGACCAGCAGAACACAAAGCACTACAGAACGGATATCGTTGCTGACGAGGTTATGTTCGTTGACAGCCGTTCCGAGTCTTCCGCTAGCTTTGGCGGAGATAGCTTTGCTGCAGCGCCCTCTTTCGCTTCAGCTTCGGACGTAGCTCCCAAGTTTGAAGAAATCAAAACAGACGACGATCTTCCCTTCTGAGAAGTGACCGTCACCTAAATTTAGAATTGGAGGATTCATAAGATGGATAAGAATGAAAACCGTCCTGCGCGCCCCGTAGTGCGCAAGAGAAAGAAGGTTTGTATCTTCTGTGCAGATAAGGTTTCTTATATTGACTATAAGGATTCCGCAAAGCTTCGCAAGTTTATCAGCGAGCGCGGAAAGATCCTTCCCAGAAGAATTTCGGGAACTTGTGCTGTTCACCAGCGTGAGCTTAACACAGCTATTAAGCGCGCACGTCAGGCAGCTCTTCTTCCTTACGTAACAGACTGATTTTAATAATCATAAAAGCCTCGGCATAGCCGAGGCTTTTTGTTTTATACAATGAGATTTATTTTTCTAATTAATATTTGTCAAAGCAGAGATATTGCGCTTCTTAATTCTCCCACGGAAGCGTTATTTCCGTGCTTCCGAATTTGGTAAAGCATATATACACTTTATACTTATCACCGAGATAATAATAATCACCGACTATCGCAATATCACCATTAAATCTTTTGACTTTTACAGATGAAAGACCCTTGATTTCCTTGGCAACATCTTCCCTTAGTTCCCAGACAAACAGACTTCCTTTTGCTCTTTTGTAATTACTGCGTTTGAGTAATTCAGAGCCGGTTCTAATGTCTTCACTCATGTCGGCGCTTTTTTCATATAGCTTTTTCTGCCATTCACCATAACCATCCTTACGATAACAGTATATTTCCCCATTTTCCAATTTATAATAGGTTCCGCCTACCTTCATCCAATCTCCGTCAATGAGTATCTCTGTATTACCTGCCCCAAGGAAATTGTCGACTGGAACAGTTGCCCTTACAGACACTTCTATAGTGCAATTACGGGTAAAGAAGTACTTCACCTTCACTTTATTAACGGGGTGGAGAAATATGTAGCAAGATGGTAATGTAAGTAATATTGCCAATACGCATATAAGAATTTTTTTGCCCACTGTGTTAAGAAGGTTTTGCGTTTTATAACCCGAAAACATATACCTTATGCGAAAGCGTAAAGGCAAACATGCGTTTTTGCTCATATTTTCCTCCTTCTCACCTTCCTCATTCTCCCGCAAAGGATGAGGAAAGTCAAGTTTTTGCAAACCATAATTTTTATACTTAGCACAAGGACACCCTATGTACAGGGTGTCCTTTTTATGTTTATAACTTCTAGACTTTTTTTATCCGTGTGACGAATAGTTAGGAGCTTCCTTTGTAATGTTGATGTCGTGGGGGTGAGACTCGCGGAGTCCTGCACCTGTGATCTTAACAAACTGTCCCTTCTCGCGAAGATCGTCAACAGTAGGCGCGCCACAGTAGCCCATACCTGCGCGGAGACCGCCCATAAGCTGATATACTGTGTCTGCAAGGGGTCCCTTGAAGGGTACGCGTCCCTCAACGCCTTCGGGAACGAGCTTTTTGTTGCTCTCCTGGAAGTATCTGTCCTTGGAACCCTTTTCCATAGCGGCGATAGAACCCATACCTCTGTAAACCTTGAAGCTTCTGCCCTGATAAAGTTCTTCTTCTCCGGGGCTCTCCTTACATCCTGCAAAGAGTGAGCCAAGCATTACAACGGATGCGCCTGCAGCGATAGCCTTTGTGATGTCACCGCTGTACTTGATACCGCCGTCCGCAATTACGGGAATATTGTACTTATCAGCAACCTCTGCCGCATCGCAAATAGCCGTGATCTGAGGAACACCGATACCTGCAACGATTCTGGTCGTACAGATAGAACCGGGGCCAATACCAACCTTGATTGCGTCAGCACCTGCCTTTATAAGATCCTCTGCTGCAGCACCTGTCGCAATATTGCCCGCGATAAGCTGACAGTCGGGATATCTTTCCTTAACCTTAGCTACGCTTCTGAGAATTCCCTCGGAGTGACCGTGAGCCGAGTCGAGAACGAGGAAGTCCGCGCCCGCATCAAGAAGAATACCTGCTCTGTCAAGCACGTCTTTGGTAGCACCGATAGCCGCGCCACAGATAAGTCTTCCGCGAGAGTCCTTTGCGGAGTTAGGATACTTCTTTACCTTTTCGATGTCCTTTATTGTGATAAGACCGCGAAGCTCCATGTTTTCGTTAACGATAGGAAGCTTTTCAATCTTATTCTTGCAAAGAATCTCCTTCGCCTGCTCGAGAGTCGTTCCCTCGGGAGCAGTCACGAGATTGTTCTTTGTCATGACATCGTCTATCTTCATGTCAAAGTTGAGGAGGAACTTCATATCACGGTTAGTGATAATACCGATAAGCTTTCCGTGCTCGTCACAGATCGGAACACCGGAGATCTTGAACTTGTGCATAAGGTCTTCTGCTTCGCGAACAAGATTGTCCTTACCAAGATAAATTGGGTTGGTAATGACGCCGTTTTCGCTTCTCTTTACGCGGTCAACGTGGTCTGCCTGACGCTCGATGGGCATATTCTTGTGAATAGTACCCGCACCGCCCTCACGAGCAATAGCAATTGCAAGGTCCGCCTCGGTTACGGTGTCCATAGCCGCACTCATAAGCGGAATATTGAGCTTAATCTTGTTTGTAAGACGAGTGTTGAGGTTTATGTCCGCAGGAAGAATATCGCTCTTTGCGGGAACAAGCAGCACATCGTCAAACGTGAGACCCTCTTTTGCAAACTTATCAGTATAAGACATTTTGTTTCCTCACTTTCTTATCCTGTATGAAAATTTTTAATTGTTATAATTATAACAAAAATAAATTTGCTTGTCAATGATTTTTTGAGATAATATGTTGGATATTTTTTCTCGATTTTATCAATTCTGCATAATTTTTTGGAGTGGCGCATAGAATTATCAAAAAAGATTTGGAGATAGCATGAAAAAAACTGTTCTTATATACGTCGTATCAATACTTGTGGCAAGCGCTTGTCTCGTCGCCGCAGCTATCGGCTTTGGTGTTCTCTCTCCCCCAAAGGCGCTGGACACGTCTGCTGAGGGATATAAATACTCTACCATAATAATCGACGCAGGACACGGCGGTGAGGACGGCGGCACGTCTTCCAAAAGCGGACTTGTTGAAAAGGATATAAACCTTGAGCTTGCCTTTATCCTAAAGGAAAAGCTTGAAGCGGAGGGGGTGAATGTCATTCTCACTCGCGATACTGACAGACTTCTCTACGACAGAAACGTCAACTACCAAGGCCGCAAAAAAAAGCTTGATATGGCGGCTCGACTTGAAATAATAAATAATACCAATGACTGTATCTTGATAAGCCTGCATATGAACGCATTCTCTGACTCTCGTTATTCGGGACTGCAGGTGTGGTATTCCGACCAGAATCCCGAGTCACAAAGCCTTGCCAATATAATACAAAGCGATATAAAAAACAATCTCCAGCCAAACAACAATAGAAAAACAAAATCCGCAGGCACAAGCATATACCTTTTGAGCAACTCAAGCTGCCCCGCGGTACTTGTGGAATGCGGATTTTTATCTAACGTCGCCGAAGCCAAGCTTTTCGAGAGCGCCGAATATAAGGACGCGCTCGCATGTCAGCTTTGCGACTCTGTTATTCAGTTTTTGGGGAGCCCATGAGCGGATTTCAAGGTCTCAAACATATTCCAAGGATATACTGCGGTAGGATTACTGCTTACACACACGGGCTTTTTCGTTTGTGGGTGTATAAACTCCGCCTTGTGCGACCAGAGCGCGCAGTTGCAGTTATGCTTTGAGCCGTACTTTCCGTCACCTAAAAGCGGCATTTTGCGCGAGGCAAACTGCACGCGTATCTGATGCGTGCGTCCCGTCAAGAGTTCAATCTCCACAAGGCTTATCTGCTCGCCCGACAGGAGTTTTACACTTTCAAGTGTTCTGTATTTCAGCGCGGCGGGCTTTACACCTCTGCGCTCCTTGTTTACTACATACGTCTTATTTTTCTGCTTGTCGTGGAAAAGCAGGTCTGTCATCTCGCCACTGTCAGATTCAGGTCTTGAGGTCACTACCGCAAGATAGGTCTTTTTATATTCCTTCTCTGAAACAAGCTCGGAGAGCTTGCCCGTAAGATTTCTGTTTTTTGAATATAGCATAACTCCGCCCGTCACTACGTCAAGACGATGAACGAGTCCTATGTAGCTATCCTCACCCTTGCTCACACGGTATTCCATAAGCTTTTCGGGTAGGTTTTTGCCGCCCTCGTCAGTCGCAAACTGCGAGTTTTCACCAACTGCCTTTTCGCAGAGCAGCAGATGTTTATCTTCAAATAAAATATTCACGTCAACCTCTTAAATTCAAATTGAATTACGCAATAATTATAACACTTGAATCATAAAAAATCAAGACCTTTCAATTTTGTCGTAGGCTTGGCACAAGCAATATAGCAAAATCGAAAGTCGAAAACTCAATCAAAACAAGGCCGTTAATTTTTTCGAAGACAAGGCGTTTTTGCCTGCAAAAGCGGGCAGCAAGCTACTGCTTGCGTATCGCACCAGAGAACGCAAGGCGCAGGCGTAGTTTCCTACGTCAAGCCGCGTTCGAGGAGCAACACCGTATTCGGAAAAAAGTAGCGGTCATGAAAAAATATAGATAAGGGGTGCGATCTCGCACCCCTTATCTATATACATCAGAAAGATCAGTCAGCGTATACGCTTACCTGCTTCTTTCCTCCTGCCTTATGCTCAAATTTAACTCTGCCGTCGATAAGAGCAAAGAGTGTGTCGTCGCTACCGATACCAACGTTGTTACCGGGATGGATAGCTGTTCCTCTCTGTCTTACGAGAATGTTGCCGGCGAGAACTGCCTGACCGTCAGCTCTCTTTACGCCGAGACGCTTGGATTCGCTGTCACGGCCGTTCTTTGTAGAACCAACACCCTTCTTATGAGCAAAAAACTGTAAACTAAGCTTTACCATTATCTTTTCCTCCTAATAATTTTTTCGGCTATGCCGAGTAGTGTTCTGTTTTGTTAATCTTCATACGGTCTGTCAACTACTGCGACGTCGAGGTAGTCGTAATATTCTTCCATCATATCCTCGATCTGCTTATAGTATGCCAGAAAAAGTCCCGATACTGCGTATCTTTTAAGCTCGTCCTCCTCGTATTCGGGAAGCGCTGCCTTTGACTTTACACGTATGTTTGTGGTCTTTTCATCGATTTCAAAATCAACACGGGATGCATACGCAATCTCTACTGTGTTGATGATAAGCATTGTCATTGCGGAAAGTGCCGCGCAGAGTACGTCGCCGCCCTCTTCGCCGTATCCGGTATGTCCCTGCTCCTCAAAACCGTAAAAATTACCACCGCTTCGGTAAAATACAAGCTTTGTCATGATTCAGAATTAACCAACGATAGCTGTGATCTGAACCTTTGTGTAAGGCTGTCTGTGACCGATCTTCTTCTTCTCGTTCTTCTTAGCCTTATACTTCATAACGTAAATCTTCTTACCCTTGCCGTTCTTCTGAACAACGCCCTTAACAACAGCACCTTCTACTGTAGGAGTTCCTGCCTTAAAGCCTGCGTCTGTGGACAAAGCTACAACCTTGTCAAATGTGATTTCCTCACCTTCATTGCAGTCAAGCTTCTCAACAAAGATAATATCCTGTTCTGTTACTTTGTACTGCTTTCCGCCGGTTTCGATTATTGCAAACACGAAAAGCACCTCTCTTTCATATAAGTCTCGCTAAACAATGGCGGCTGAATTTTACGGGTATTCCCTAAAAAATTCCGCACTTAAAAAAGCCAATTTTACGCGGCAAGAAATATTATAGCATTAAATTTCTTATTTGTCAAGACTTTTTTCAATATTATTAAAGTTTTTTCGAATTTTTTTCACACGCAATTGACACGGCAGAAAAAGTGATTTATAATTAACCTAATAACCCTTAAAGGACTTAAAATGATTACTCGAAAAAACCACAAAAAATGTATAATTAAGGTAGGCGAGGATGCCACATCGTCTATTCTCAACTGCATACTTGAGAGCGATAGCCCAACAAGAAAAAGTGTGGCAGAGCGTACAGGATACAGCGAGGTGACTGTCGGCAAGGTAATGCAAGCCATATACTCATTATCCCTCGCCGAAAAGCAAATAAAAAAGCCCGAAGACAATGGGCGTGTGTGCGCTCATATAAAAAATTCCGAGCAGATACGCTTTCTTGTAATCGACGTATCTACCCGCAAGTTTTCCCTGTCACTCATATCCTCGGCACTGTCCCATGATTTTCACTATTCATATTTATATTCCGATGCGTTAAGATATGAGGAAAATCTTTTGACTTTTCTGAACGTCGGTGCGCAAAGAATTTCAGAGTTTAATCTCGACTATTCTGCCTCTGTACTTATTACCGATAATCTCGGCGGCAGACAATGTATAGGATACGTATCTGAGATTACTCCTCCAAAAGCCTGCGACGTGTCGGTTGTCAAAAGCAAAATATGCTCAATATTCGGATTTTTCCCCGACATTGTGATTTCTCCTGACACAGCAATAAAGCAGTATCTTATCTCTAAAGCAGAGCTTGATTCCGCATATATACTCATAGGTCATACCCTTTCTGCATACTATCTTTCAAAGGCTGGAAATCTTACCATCTGCAAGCCGTGGAATATAGTGGTGGGCAATATGCCACTCAGCGACTATCTCTGCACCGCGGGTGATATTTCGGTAATTTTCTCATCTGCCGCAAGACTTATAAACACTCTTGACGCAACTTTTTCACCAAAACAGATTATATTCCAATCGGATTCCCTTGCGCTGGGACAAGACTTTGGCGTCGAGATAAATGAGTTTTTGTCAAGTCTTTATGACACGAACAGAATAATCAAAATTCTCGATTCCCCGCATCTCGCTCAGTCACTTGGCGGCGCACTTGCCGCTCGCAAGTGGCTATTCAAGCGACTTATAGTCAGCATAGAACATAAGAAAACGTAAAAAACCGAGGCGTTCAGCCTCGGTTTTTTCTTACATAAGAAATCAGTTCTTTGCAGAAATATCTTCCTTAACCTTGGAAGCCTTACCAACTCTGCCACGGAGGTAGTAGAGTTTAGCACGTCTAACTTTACCACGACGAATAACATCCACCTTAACTACGTTAGGAGAATGAAGGGGGAAAGTCTTTTCGACGCCGCAACCGTAGGTAATGCGTCTTACTGTGAAGGTTGAAGAAATGCCGCCCTCGTGCTTTGCGATAACGGTACCCTCGTACATCTGAATTCTTTCTCTTGTACCCTCAACGATCTTGTTGTGAACACGTACGGTGTCACCAATGTTAAACTGGGGTACTTCCTCTTTGAGCTGCTCGTTTGTAAAAGCCTTAATAAGATCCATAAAGCCCTCCTTAATATTACGGATGTTCATGCGAGCATTGCAGCGGACCACCCTATTTTCTGTGTTTTTCACACGCCCGATTATTATATCATAAGCGCGATTTTTTGTCAATATTTATCTTCAAAAAAATGTGAAGAATTTGTAAATATTTATGTTTTTTTCTTTCTTCTTGAGTTTAATATTTCTTTACACGCCAGAATAATATCTTTTCCATTATAAACAAGGCATACGGCGAGTATTGCTATCGCTGCAAGCAATCCCCAGATGTTTTCTCCCCACACAGTCATTACCGCTGTGATAGCAAAAAGCATTACGGTATTCACAATCAATTTTACAGGATAGAGCTTGAACGGAATGAATTGCTTCATTGTAATAGCACGTATTACAAACACAATGAAATAGCTTATCAGCGTTGCTATAGACGCGCCCATAGCTCCCCATCCAAGGCCCCAATCGGGTATCATAAGAAGATTGAGACCGAGATTAAATACCGCTCCAATAAGAGAAGTCCAGAAGGACATGCCCGTCCTCTTAACTGTAAAATATGCGCTTCCCATAAAGGTATTAAGCGCGGTAAATACAGTTGCCGCCGAAAGCATGGGGATAAATATCCACGCCGACTCATACGACGAGGCAAAGAGTATTCCCGACGAAAGTCTTGCCGTGACAGCAAGTCCCGCTCCGCCCATAAACATTATCGCAATATAATACTTAAATGCCTTGGAATAGAAATTAGTCTTTTCTGTTAGGTCTTCACCCTCAGAAACTGCCGAAAGCTTCCACGCATCGTTGAATATAGTCACAACGTACGTCAAAAGCGTGGGTATTTTGTACGCCGCGGTGTACAGACCGTTTTCTGTGTCCGAACGCATAGCCGCAACCATATATCTGTCGGACACACTGGTTATCCACCAGAATATCGTGGACGGCACAAGCGGCAAACAGAATTTGAGCATTTCCTTCATAAGCGAGCCGCTTATTTTCTCACGCTTGAATGCTCTGTAAAGCCTTGCAAAAAAGAACAAAAATACAGTTGTCAGAGTGTCCGCGAGCACTATGGATAGCACGTAGCCCGTAATACCCATATCAAAGCCCGCAAGGAACAGAATATTGAGTCCTACCGTCAAAGCTGTGTTAAGTATGCCCTGTCCTGCAAAAAGCTTCGTTCTGCCTATCGCGCAGATGTACTGCGAGCATACCGAATGGACGTTTGAAGCAAGCACGTACGCGATTATAAGTAGAACGTACGTCGAAAAATACTTAATGGTCAAGAGCAACGGTGAGAGAGCAAGAAAGCCTGCGCCGCCTATAAGCATCAGTATTATTCCGTTGGTAAAAAAGCTTTCCTTGTCCTGATTTTTCTCCGCCGCGCCTCTGAATATACCCTCGCTCACTCCAAGTCCCGCAAGCGGAATTATAAGATTGCAGAGGTTTGTAATAAGGTCGGCAGTGCTATACTCCGCGCTTGAAAGACACGAAGTATAAAAAGGAAGCATGAAAATGACTATCAGCTTGGATATAAATTTACCTGCGGTAAATATCGCGGTGTTTTCAAATAGCCGCGTGTATTTGTTTTTTGCCATTTTGTGCCTCCTTTCAGTGTTATTTTACGGGTCGTCAATATGACGACCCGTTTATAGTATTTTAATCGCAGTTCTCCCAGTTATGATACACTTCCATAACATCGTCGTCCTCTTCCAATTTCTCAATAAGAAGATTCATAAACTTAATATCATCCTCGTTATCAAGAGTGACGCTTGTTGTAGGAACCTTGGTCTTTTCTGCGGATTCAAATGTATATCCCGCATCCTTGAGAGCTTCCGCAACGGCGTAAACGTCGTCAGGCTCGGTGTATATCTCGTAGATTCCGTCCTCGCCCGAGAAATCAGATGCGCCCGACTCAAGAGCAGTCTCCATAAGCTTGTCCTCGTCTATTTCGCCGTCCTCGTCTGCGATAACGATAACGCCCTTCTCCTCAAACATAAAGCTTACGCAGCCCGACTGTCCCATGTTTCCGTGATACTTGGAAAAATAAGAACGTACGTTGCCCGCTGTTCTGTTTCTGTTGTCCGTGGTAGCTTCAACTATAACGGCAACTCCCGCAGGACCGTAGCCCTCGTAAACTACCTCCTCGTAGTTTTCACCCGTGCCGCCAAGAGCCTTTTTGATGGTTCTCTCGATGTTGTCGTTAGGCACGTTGTTGGACTTTGCCTTCTGAATAAGGTCACGGAGCTTTGCGTTGGAGTTGGGGTCTCCGCCTCCCTCTTTTACGGCAATAGTAATTTCCTTACCTATCTTTGTAAACACCTTCGCTCTCTGCGCGTCGGTCTTTTCCTTTTTGTGCTTAATGTTGGCCCATTTGCTATGTCCTGACATATCTAAAATCCTCTCTAACTCAAATTAAATTCTTTCCGTTTTCTTCATGCACACGAGCGAAAACGCGCTTCCAAGGACGATTTCGGTGGCATGTGTGAGGAGTATTCTCGTATTTCTTACGTCTTTATCCTCTGCTCCGAGTATTTTACACTCGTGATAGAACTTATTGAACGCAACCGCAACGTCAAGTATAAATCTCGTGATAACGGAAGGCTCATAATCTCTTATCGCGATATTGACCTTCTCCTCAAACTGACAAAGTGTTTTAAGGAGCGCAGCCTCCTCGGGAGCAGTTATCTCAAAGTTATTGCAGTCAACCTCGCCCGCCTTCTCAAGAACCGAGCAAGCACGCGCGTAGGTATACTGTACGTAAGGTCCCGTATTGCCGTCAAAGCTCAAGGCTTCCTCAAGGTTGAAGTTTATATCCTTTATTCTGTTGTTGTAGAGATAGTAGAACACTATCGCGCCAACACCTACTGCCTCGGCTATATCCTCTCTGCCCTTGAGGTCGGGGTTCTTTTCCTCCATGATTGCTGTCACCTTCTCTATTGCAAGCGCGAAAAGGTCGCGGAGAAGAACTACGTTTCCTGTACGGGTTGCAAGCTTTGCTCCGTTGAGGGATACCGTGCCGTAAGGTACGTGCACGAGCTTGTCGTACCAGTCGTATCCCATAAGCTCAACTACCTTGAACCACTGCTTGAAGTGAAGATTCTGCTGATTACTTGTGACGTATATGCACTTGTCAAAGTCGTATGTCTGCTTTCTGTAATGAGCCGCAGCGATGTCACGGGTGGGATAGAGGGTCGAGCCATCTCTCTTAAGTATAAGACACGGGGGCATTCCGTACTCATCAAGGTCAACTATGGACGCGCCGTCGTCAATCTTGAGAAGTCCCATATCGCGAAGCTTTTGTACCTGCGCGGGCATCTTGTCCGTGTAGAAGCTCTCGCCCTTGTAGCTATCAAATTCAATGTCGAGCTGCTTGTATGTCTTGCTGTATTCCTCAAGGCTTATCTGCACAAACCACTTCCAAAGAGCGATGTTTTCGGGGTCGCCCTCCTCCATCTTGCGGAACTCGTCTCTTGCCTGCTGAGCCAAGTCATCACGAGCGGGGATTCCATTCTCCTCGTCACCCTTTATGGTGTTGTTGATGCGAACGTAAAGCTCAACGGGCTTGTCAATACCGCCCTCCTCTATCTGCTGCTTGTCGCCCCAGAGTCTGTAAGCAACGATGAGCTTACCGAACTGAGTTCCCCAGTCGCCGAGATAGTTTATACCGATACAGTTATATCCCGCAAACTCGTGGAGCTTTTTGAGGGAATGACCTATAACAGTCGTGCCTAAATGTCCTATATGGAAGGGCTTTGCTACGTTTGGCGAGGAATAGTCAAGAACTACCGTCTTACCACAGCCAAAATCGGGTCTGCCGTAATTTGTTTGCTTTGTGAGTATTTCGGTAAGAACCTTCTCTCCAAGATACTTGTCCGAAATTTTGATGTTGAGATATCCGTTTACCGCCTCTGCGCTCTTTATACAGTCAAGAGTCAAGGACTCGGAAAGCTGCGCCGCGATCTGCACGGGAGAGCGACGGAGTGCTCGTGAAAGCTTGAAGCAAGGGAACGCAAGGTCACCCATTGCGGAGTCGGGGGGATATTCAAGCATACCTATAATGTCTTCCGCGCTTATTTCCGCCGCGGAATTTATCTGCAATACGCTCTCGTATATTTTCTCTGCTATTGCGGATTTGATTTTAAGCATTTTATTTTCTGCCTTTCTGTAAAATTACACAACTTTATGATTATATCACATATATTTTCAGAATTCAATATACTTTGGATAATTTTTGAAAAAATTAGTCCGTTATATGTAATTCTATATTACGCGCGGGAAAGCAGGTCCTTCATTCTGCTGCCTATATCGTATGCTGCCTCTGCGTCGGTAGCGACCGCAATTATTGTATCGTCTCCCGACACGCAACCAAGCAAACGGGGCTCGGAAAGACCGTCTATTGCTACTGCAACTGCGCTGGACATTCCGGGTATAGTCTTTATAACTATGATGTTCTGGGCAAAATTAACCGACTGAACCGAATCTACAAGAGCATTGGCAAAGGGCGTTGTGCTGGACTTTGGCTGAGTGTGGGACGCTGTGTATTTATATGTTCCGCGCTTGGTGGTCACCTTTACTATATTGAGCTCTCTTATATCTCTTGACACCGTTGCCTGAGTCACGTCATAACCCTCGGCTCTGAGATAGTCGATAAGCTCATCCTGAGTTTCTATCTCGTGCTTTGAGATAAGCTCGTAAATTTTCAAATGTCTATTCTTTTTCACGGTAAAACCTCTTATTTTTCATTCATTTTTTGACGAAGCTTCATATAAAATCCGCTCTTGTTGAGTCTGATAAAGCGTGTCGTCAATGGCGATCGGGTTATTCTTACAGACTCTCCTCTGAAAAGTTCGAAATTCGCGCGTCCGTCAACCGTAAGATAAAGCATCTTCTCCCTCTGGCAGACGTTCTTTACGGATAATACCGCACTATCAGGGAAGATAAGGGGGCGAGCTGAGAGCGAATGGGGACATATAGGCGTCACGCACAGACAGAAAAGTCTGGGATCAACTACCGCTCCGCCTGCCGACATAGAATACGCCGTCGAGCCCGTGGGTGTGGCAATTATCATACCGTCAGAGCGGTAAGACGAAATAAGCACTCCGCCCTCGTAAAGCTCAAGGTCAACCACTCTCGATATAGAGCCGTTTGACAGGACCGCGTCGTTAAGCGCATAGTTGCTTGAGCGCACGCGTCCATCGCCTGTGACTATCTCCACCGAGATCATAGATCTCTCCTCTATTTCGTAATCACCGTTTACAACCCTCTCAAGCTTGTCTATTTCGGAGGTTTCAAGCTCCGCCATATATCCGAGGCGTCCGAGATTGATGCCTATTACAGGTATCTCAAGCTGGGCTACTCGGCGCGCAGACTCAAGCAGAGTCCCGTCGCCTCCAAGCACTATGACCACCTCACAGGATCGATACACTTTATCGTTGGATACGTATGTTATTTTGACCTCTGCGTCCAGCTTTTCTATTTTGTCCTTATTATAATAGGACGTTATAACCTCACAACCAAGACTTGTAAGCTTTCTCGCTACCTCAATAGCCTTCCACGCCTTTTCATATATGTTGAAATTGGTTATCAACGCCGCTTTTTGTATTTTCTTAGGCATAATATCCTCATTCCCGGCAAAGCCGATTTATTCTTGTTATGTTTTTTTGAGATATCTCGCTACATTTGCCCGTCTTGACAAAATACGCAAGATATTCTATATTTCCGTCACCGCCCGTAATGGGAGATTTTATCGTATCTATAAGCTCAAGTCCAAGCTGACTCGCACATTGGGAAACGCGAATCAAGGAGTATTCCCTGTCGGAAGCTTTTTTTACTATTCCGTTCTTACCTATAGCCTGTCTGCCAGCCTCAAACTGAGGCTTAACTAGACTTATAAGCACTCCGCCATCGCAGATAAGTTGTGAGAGTGCGGGAATTATGAGCGTCTGCGATATAAATGACACGTCCATCACCGCGCAGTCGAACAGACCAAACTCGGAAACATTCAGATTTCGCGCGTTATATCCCTCAACAGATTTTACACGCGGGTCATCAAGCAAACTTTTATGAAGCTGTCCCTTACCAGAGTCCACTGCGACAACGCTCTGTGCGCCTCGCATAAGAAGACATTGTGTAAATCCACCGGTGGACGCGCCCACGTCAATGCATCTCTTACCCACAACGTCAATAGAAAACTGATCCAATGCCGCCTCAAGCTTAAGTCCGCCTCTACCGACAAAATCACTGTCTTTTTTTACTTCAACGCTATGCTCCGCACACTCGTCAATATCCTCAGACGATTTTTGCACTACTCTTCCGTCGATTGTCACAAGTCCCAAGTCAATCAAGCGCGACGCCTTATTTCTGCTTTCGCAAAAGCCTTTTTGCGAAAGGTATAAGTCAATTCTCATTACGTCAAGCTAAACCAACCGGTAAAGTACAACCCTATCGGTATTACAAGACCCAAAAGCGAGCCCATGAGCACCTGGAAGGGTGTGTGTCCCACAAACTCCTTGAACGCTTCCTCGGGATTGTCGCTTTCAAGATCCTTGAGTATCTTATTAAGCACAACAGCGTGCTTGCCTACCTCTTGTCTTACTCCCAACGCATCACGGATAACTATCATAGACAAAAGTCCCGCCATGCCAAATTGGAAGGAGTTGAGGCCATAGTATATTGCCGTGGCACTTACCATAGAGCAGACCGCTGCCGAGTGAGACGAGGGCATACCGCCGGTTCCAAACAAGAACTCCGTAATAGTGAATTTCTTTTTCTTGAAAATTCCCGTACAACCCTTAAGTATTTGCGCGACTATCCAGCTGACTGCCGCAGAAATTATCACAAAGTTTGTAAAAAAGTCTTTTATTATGTCTAACATTTTATCTTCCCTCTGCTGTTATTTTATTTATCTCTTGCACACAAGTATTTTGCAATTTCAATGAGTCTGTCGCTATTTTTGTGTTTCTCAATCAGCTCTATCGCGGATAAGGTACATTGCTCTGCATATGCGAGCGCCTCCTCGACCGTAAAGAAGCTCATAAACGTGGTCTTATTCTGCTCCGCGTCAGAGCCAATCGGCTTTCCAAGCGTCTCGGTGCTTGAAGTCACGTCAAGCACGTCGTCTATTATCTGGAACGCAAGGCCTATCTGAGCGGCAAATTCCGTCATATCGCCCATTATTGTATCTTCTGGGGTAATTCCCGCCGCAAGACATCCAAGCTGAACTGACGCGCATATTAATGCACCCGTCTTACCGAGGTGAAGCTCTGTAAGCTGCTCAATCGTGAGATGATTTTGCTCGCCGTACAAATCTATTGCCTGACCGCGTACCATTCCTCGGCTTCCCGCCGCCGCAGACAAAACGGACACTGCCGTCGCCGCGCAGTCACCCGAAACGTGAGGATTCATCGCACATTCAAGAAACGCGTCCGTCAGAAGTCCATCGCCCGCGAGAATCGCCATAGCCTCGCCGTACACCTTGTGGGTGGTGGGCTTGCCGCGACGGAAATCGTCGTTGTCCATACAAGGAAGGTCGTCGTGTATCAGCGAGTAGTTATGTATCATCTCTACCGCCACGGCAAACGGCAACGCCGCCTCGATATTTCCGCCGAACATCTTGCAGGTCTCGATACATATACACGGACGTATCCGCTTTCCTCCCCGAAGAAGACTGTATCTTTGCGCCATCTCAAGTCCTCCGAGAATTTCGCTCTCGTCGGAGTATTTTGAGTCAAGAACCGACTCGATAAGAGCCGCATTCTCCTCAATTATGTTTTTTGCATAAGTGTAATTCATAAAATCTCCAATCAAGCGAGGTCATCCTCGGAGATAGGTGTCTCAACTATCTCTCCGTCACCATTTCTCTGAAGTAGTTTTATCTTGCGCTCTGCCGCTTCAAGCTCAAGCGTGCATTTTCCTGCGAGCTTGACACCCTCTTCGTAAAGCTTTATCGATTTTTCAAGCGTGAGGTTTTCATCCTCAAACTCCGCTACTATCTGCTCAAGGCGGGAAAGATTTTCTTCAAATGTTTTCTTCTTTTCTGCCATTGTATCATTCTCCTTTTTGTGTTTTTTCAACTCTTGCGGACACCTCGCCGTCCGCAAATGCAACGGTAATAGTGTCGCCCGTGGATAACTTCTCAGCTCTTGTGACGACTCCTCCGTCCTTTTGAACCACCGCATATCCGCGAGACATGAGCGCTAACGGATTTGACGCGTCAAGACGGGCAACAAGTACGTTGAATTTATTTTTCGACTTTGCAAAGACTCCTTGACTCAAGCTCTCAAGTCTTTCACTAAGTCTTGCCACGTGCATCATTTTCTGATTTAGCACGTGCTCGGGGGATTTTACCTCTATCTTCTTTTCAAGAAGCGATGTCTGAGTTTTGAGAGATGTTAGCTTTCTTGAAATTTTCACGTCGCACATTCCGCGAAGCTGTATTACCTTCTGCAAAACTCCAAGCATATCGGGAAAAGCTATCTCCGCCGCCGCGCTTGGAGTTGGTGCTCGCAGGTCCGCTACGAAATCGCAGATGGTAAAATCCGTCTCGTGTCCCACCGCCGAGATAACGGGAATTTTCGAGTCGTATATAATTCTTGCCAGATTTTCGTCGTTAAACGCCCACAAATCTTCAATAGAACCGCCACCACGACCGATTATTATAACGTCGACAGGGCTTCTTTCGTTAAAATACTTAATACCTCCGCAAAGACTTCTTGCGGCAGTATCTCCCTGCACCTGCGCAGGATATATGACTATCTCCGCACTGGGACAACGTCTGCCCGAGACGTTGAGTATATCGTGTATCGCCGCACCCGAGGCGGACGTGATAACTCCCACCCTTTTTGGCATCTGCGGTATTGGCTTTTTGTGCGCTTGGTCGAAAAGTCCCTCTGCGCCGAGTCTCACCTTAAGCTGCTCAAACGCTCGCGCAAGCGCGCCTATGCCGTCAGGCTGCATATCGTCGGCATATATCTGATATTCTCCGCGCGGAGCATAGCTTGAAATTTTGCCGTGAATCAGCACCTTCATACCATCCTCGGGCACAAATCTCAATTTCTGCGCGCTACCTCGGAACATTACGCACTTGATTATGCTTCCCTCGTCCTTAAGAGAAAAATAGAGATGTCCCGTTGCGTAATGGCTCTTGAAATTTGATATTTCACCCATTACCCAAACGTTATTTATTACGTCGGAAGACTCAAGAAGCATTTTTATATATTCATTTATCTGGGATACGCTGAATGCGCTACGTCCGCTCATATGAGTCTCCTTTCGCAGTATTATCCTATATGCTGTTTTCTGCACAAAAGCGAGATTCCTGCGGCGTTGTCCGAGGAAAATTCGGGTTGCGCAAAATAAGTATTTTCATTTTTTGAGAGCATGTTTTTTATTCTGGAGTTGCTCATAACTCCGCCCGCATAAAGCACGGGCATGTCGGGATATAGCGACCTCAAATTGTCTGTCATTTTGAGGAGCGTTTTGCCTACAAAGTCAAACACAAACTCACATACCTCGCCCTTGTTCTGCCCTTGGGAGTAAATCGCCGCGGCTTGATTTTCAAGTCCCGAAAGATTGCAGAAAAGTCCGTCAACGCAGATCTTTATCTGCTTCTTATACAACACGCCATCGCCGCAAAGAGTTTCCATTTCTCTGCCGCAGGGGAATGTCAGTCCCATCATAACGCCCGCACGGTCGATAGCCTGCCCGGCGTTTATGTCCTTCGTGCCGCCTATCTGCTCTATGGACATTTTTCCGTCATTCAACGTCACGAGCAAAAGCTCGGTCGTGCCGCCCGAGACGTGAAACGCCGCAAATCTGCCCCCGCAAGCCTTTGCCTGCGAAATTATCTGCTCCTCCGCGCCCGACGAATAAAGCGCCGCCGAGATATGTCCTGCCTGATGTGAGAACTTATATATGGGACAACCTATGGGCGCAGCAAAAGAATACGCCGCCGCCTGACCTGCTAAAAAGCAAGGCATATACGAGCCCTCGCAGTCACGCGGATATGCTGAATAGCCAATAGCGCATATTTTGCTCTGCGAATAACTGTTTTTTATAACGTCGGATAGCTTGTCCATAAGCTCGGGGAGGTTTTTGGTGTGCAGAAAGAGCGCGTCACTCTGCCGCAGTCCCCTCTCGCCGCTCTCAACGGCGAGTAATTTTTTTATGTTCGCAACAACCTCGCCATCATACGTGCAAAGCGCAAGTGAGGTTGTATAGTTGCTCGTGTCTATACCGACAAAAAGCTTGTTTTTCATTTTATTCTGCGTCAGACTCGGCAAGCATAACGACTGCGCCCTTGCCCTTTGCTTCAACATCTTTTACAATGCTTGCAAGCACTCCGTTGACAAACGCGCGCGACTTGTCCTCGCCGTATTTCTTGGCAATATCAACCGCCTCGCTGACGGATACGTTTGCGGGAATATCCGCGTAAAGTATCTCATAAACGGAAAGACGGATAACTGTTCTTGATACCTTGGAAAGTCTGTCAGCTCTCCATCCCTTTGCATACTTACTGATTATAGCGTCCAGCTCTGCGCTCTTTTCGCAGATGCCGAAAAATACGCTCTTTATATACTCATCCTCGGGAATGTTTCTATCCTCAAGCGCCGAATTATATATTACCTCAGGCAACTCTTCGGACTTGAATTCAGTCTCAAACAAAAGCGCAAACAGTGTTCTTCTCGCTTCTTTTCTTGAAATCTCGGGCATTTTTATGTCTCCTTACGTTAAAAATTTACGATTGTTGCCTACCGGCAACACCTACCTATTTTAATTATATATCATTTACTTTATATTGTCAAGAAACTTTGCATATTTTTATGAATTTTTATACATTTATTTTATCAAAAAATATAAAATGCTTATTGAAAAAATTTACGCTGTGTGTTAAAATAAAATGAGGGTGTGTTTGCCCTACTAAACTGAAAGGTTATATCTATGCTTAAAAGAATCATAAATCTCGGAGCGGTTTACTATACCGCAATAAGCGGCGTCTTTTTGTTATTTGCACAGTTATTTGGCGATAATAACACGGGACTTGACCCGGGAAAATTTTTGTTTCTGCTTTTGTTCGCTTTTATAATGTCCACGGGAACAGCGATAAAGGAAAGCAACTTAATGAACAAGATTCCCGCAGCAGTATGCCACGCGGCATGCTACGTGGGTGGATTTTTCTTCTGCGTCATTCTCCCCTACCACAAGGGATTTACCTTCTCGGTTATTTCAACGGCAATTTTCGCCGTATTATATGGGATAGCTTGTCTTATCAAATCCTTTATTATCAATCGCAAGAGTGAGAAAAAAGTCAACGCCAAGTCACAAAACACAAAAAATTCCGGAAGCACTAAAAAATCCAAAAAGCAGCCCGAGACGCAGACTGAATACAAAAGTCTTTTTTCAGACGACAAATAGGATTGAAATAAAATGAAAAAAACAACGAAAGTAATTATAATCTCCCTGCTTGCCGCGCTGTGTCTGGCGATAATCGCTGCGGTGTGTCTCGCCACCTTGATAAAAAAGGACAAGGATTTTAATATCTCAGAGAGCGAGGCGACTCTGAAATCCACTCCCGATTACGGTCAGAATTATATAAATAATCTGATATTCCTCGGCGACTTTACAAGTCAGAATATGGTTAGCAGCGGAGTTTTGGAAAACGGAGTTGACTCAAATCAGGTCTGGACCGGCAAGGACGGAACGCTGAAGCTCGATTACAATATCGACAAAGCAACAATAATTCTCCCCGAAACAGATGAGGAGATGCTCCTCGCACAATCGCTTAAAACAAAAAAGCCAAGGTATCTTGTAATAACCTTGGGGCTTGAGAACGGTGTTCCCTATTGCGACAAAAATGCCTTTTGCGAATACTACAAAAAGCTTATAGACACGATCAAGGAAAACTCTCCTGGCACAAAGATAATAATCCAATCCATACTTCCAGTGTCAGCAAAATATCAGCACAGAAACAGTGAGATATCAAATGAAAAAATAGACACCTGCAACAAGTGGTTATGCGAGCTCGCACAGGAGTTGAATATCCGCTTTATCAACACCGCAGAAGCCCTTAAGGACTCATCGGGCAATCTCCCCAAGAAGTATGCAAACAAGGACGGCGGCTCACCAAACGCAGACGGCTACAAAATAATGCTCGAATACATAAGAACTCACGGATACAAGGAATATCCCGTATCTACCAAGCCCACGGAGGCTCACACGGAGGCTCCCACAGAGCTTAACTCTTAACTTAATAAAAAAGTCGGAGGATGCCGAGGCATCCTCCGATTTTTGTTTATTTGTTAAACTAATCAGAAATTAGTCCTTTTTCTTAAAGCAAGCAACACCTGCAAGACCGATGGTTGCGATAACTGCGAATGCGCCAAGTCCGATAACGGAGCCGCATCCCTTCTCTTCCTCGCCGCCAGCGTTGTCACCACCCTCATTGGGAGTGTTGTCTACAGGAGGCTGAGTTGCGATTGTTCTCTTCTCACCGCAAGCGTTACAGTCTGCATCTGTATCGTTGTCGTATGTATGAGCTGTCACAGGAGTTTCTGTCTGCTCAACAGTTACAGTGCCACATACTGTGCACTTCTTACCTGCTGTGAGACCTGTATCCTTACATGTAGCATCTACTGCGGGAATCTCTTCCTCAGTGTGATCGAGAGCAGGAATGATAACCTGAACAACTGTTACAGCCTTACAAACAGCACAATGCTTACCCTCTGTTCTACCCGCGTCAGTACATGTGGGATCAACTGCGGGCAATACTTCCTCGGTATGTCCGAGAGCGGGAATGGTTTCGGAGTTAACAGTAGCTCCGCAGTCGTTACAAATCTCGCTCTTCAAGCCGGGAGTCGTACAGGTTGCACCTGTTGTGGTGCTCCACTCGGTGCTAGCGTGAGGACAACCATGTCCACAAACTGTACATACGTCGTTTTCACCAATAGTGTGAGGCTCGGGATTCTTTGCATAATCACAGCCGTCTCTCTTACAAGCGATCCAGTGTGCTTCGTCGTCAGATGCATAAATCTCAACGTGTCCGAGAGCATCGATACCCATGGAACTGTTAAGTCCGCAGCGAGTACATTCCTGACCTGCTTCTCTACCAACCTCTGTACATGTAGGAGCTATGTATTCAGAGGGAGTATAGCTATGTCCGAGAGCGGGCAATCTCTTCTTAGGAACGAGGTACTGGTTACAAACAGCGCACTGCTGGGTTTCTCTCCAACCTGTATCGGTACACTGAGCGGGAACCTCGGGAGTGACTATTATCTCACCGTCGTGAGCGCAGGGCTCGTATTCCTCAGCATAGTTTGCAGCATAATTCAATGCTGCCTCTTCTGTCTGGAAGAAAGCAATATAGCAAAGGTCAAAGAAGTTTGTATCCTCATCGCTGAGCATATATTCAGTATACTGTACGTCAACTCTGAAGAGGTTGATTCTTCCCTGCCAGTCGGGACCGAAGAGGGAGAAGTCTACAAGGAAGAGCTGGTAGGTGTTTCCGTAGTAATCCTCGTACTCCTCAACCTGAGGCTCAAGATCAATTCTGCAGTTCATTCCGGGAGAGGTGTTAGCGCCGGAGCAATAGTATACGCTTTGGAGCGTATGACCGTACTTACCTTCGCACGCATAGTCCATACCCTCAAACTGCTGACAGTTACAGAAGTTTCTGAAAAGTACTGCTGCATAGGGGAAATCGGATGCTTCGTAAGTATAATCGTTATCAGGTGACATGCTGAAGTATGTTACCTTAGTATGGCTTTCGGGGTAAATTCTAAAGGAGCCGTCGTGAAGGTTAGCTACGTAGGTTCCGTCGCAAGTATGCATGTAAGCATCCTTTTCGAATTCCTTCTTCTCGTTCTTTGCATTGAAGAGAAGAGCGGGAGCGCTGGGATCAAGTGTAGAGGTATCGATCATGGGACCCATAGGCTCTGCATTGTAAACCTGATCAGCCTTATCTGTACCTGTGGGCTTCTCGCCGTTGAACTCAGTGATAGTAACTGTAGTTGTGCAATCCGAGCCGGAGTTGAACAGACCAAATCCTACGTATGCATATCCGTCAGCAAATCTCTGGTGGAAATAGTTGTTAACAACCTCTACGGGAGTTACCTGAATACCCTGATTGTAGAGGGTATAATAATCTGTTGCGGAATCGTAAATAAGATCCAATGTGAGTGTGTATACACCGTTTTCATCGGGGTTAGTAGCGTGAACTGTTCCCGCTGTTGCCTTGTCAGAAAGGAAGGACCATGTACAAGGAGCGGTGGGTGAACCGGGGTCAGACATAGTTCCTGTCCAGTCATAGAACGCCTGGTCAGAAATGAAGTTCTGAATAACGGTACATCTGTTAAGAGAAGCGTAGCCCTGGCCGAATTCGCCGGTTACGTTACCCTGAGCAGGGTTGGGCTGATCCCAGATATAGAAGCTGAACCATCTGTCGCTTCCGGGGTCTGCCTTGAATCCTGTTACCTCAACCGTCATAGAAATACCCTTTTTGAGGTTCTGCTTTTCCTTAGTGGTGATCTGGATACGGGGCTTTGTGTTAACGCCCTCTGTTGTATACTCTCCGGATACCTTGAAGCCCTCATCGGTATATTCATATCCGGGGATATCCATATCGGAGGTGGTGGGATCGCTATAATCGTAGAGATATTCGCCTCCCTCGTCCTTATATGATCCGGGATCAGTGTAAACTGCCCAATCACCTGCTTCCTTGTCATCAGCTGCCGCTGCAGGAATAACAGCGAGAGTAGCAAGGATAGAGAGAATCATTACAGCTGCAAGAACTGTAGCAATAATCTTTTTCATTTTCTTTTTCTCCTTTTAGAAAATATTTGTGCGGAGTGTGCATACTCCGCTCTTAATGTAATTATATCATAATACGAAAAGATTGTAAATTAACAAAAAGACCAAAATTAACAAGTATAAATTGTGGATATTTACCTTTGCGCGCCTATTATTCGCGTGGTTTTCCACGATACTGTCAATTTTGATCTTTGTATTGAATTTTTTACTCTTTATTCTTTCCCTGCCACAGATTCTCCGCATACATCTTTTTGTCTATGCTGTTTATTACAACTGTCTTTTTTCTGCTCCAATCGGGAGCTAAAAGCTCGGACTGCATACCGTCACCTGTAAGTCTTCCCACCACGGTACTCTCAGGCAGATAAGTCAAGGCTTTTGCTACTACGTCAACATATTCCTCCATACTCATAGGCTGATATTCTCCCGAAAGATACATATCAGATAGACGGGTGTTTTTCAGCACGTGAAGCAGATGAAGTTTTACCTGGTCAGGGGCAAGCGCGGAAACCGCCCGGACCGACTCAAGCATATCCTCCCCACTCTCCTCAGGCAAACCGAATATGAGATGAACACAGATATTTATTTTATCCGATGCGGCGCGAAGCTTATTGTAACCGCTGAGAAAATCCTCATAGGTATGCCCTCTGTTTATGAGCATTGCCGTTTTGTCGTGTATGGTTTGCAGACCAAGCTCAACGGTGAGAACAGTTCTCTCTGCAAGCTCGCAAAGGTACTCCACAACGTCATCCTCAAGGCAGTCCGCGCGGGTGGCGATATTCAGCCCAACAACACCATCGACGTTCATCACGGGCTCAATCTTTTCCTTTATTTTCTCAAGCGGCGCATAGGTGTTTGTGTGCGCCTGAAAATAAGGTATATATTTATCTGTTTTCCACTTTGACGAAAGCTGATTTTTAGTCATTTCAAACTGCTCTGTCACGGGAATATCTGCCGTCTGCGCGAAGTCTCCGCTTCCCCTCTGGGAGCAGTATATACAACCGCCGACCGAGCATTTTCCGTCAATATTCGGACAGGTGAATCCAGCATCTATCGGTATCTTCATACACTTACCGCCAAAGGTTCGCTTGAGCCAATAATCATAGGTATAATAGCGCTTGTTTGTATCGCTGTTTTTGTACGGGTTGGTAGCGGATTGAGTAGGTTTATTTTTCATAATCTTCCTTGTTCAAACAGGGCGGTAAAACCGCCCTGTGCTTTAATTTTCAAGTAATTTTTCAACCGCCGCGAGCTTTACGCAGAGGGTGAGCACATCCATAGCAGAGCTAAGGCTCTCCATAGTCGTGTAGGTGGGAGCTATACGGATATTACTGTCGTTCTCGTCATTGCCGTAGGGGTATGTCGCGCCGACCGTGGTAAGCGTGACTCCCGCCGTCTTGCAAAGCTCAAAGGTTCTCTTTGCGCAGCCACATGGAGTGAAAAGACTTACAAAATATCCGCCGCGGGGATTGGTCCATCTGCCTATTCCGACGGGGGTTAACTCGCGTTCAAGTCGCTCGCGAACGAGCGCAAATTTGGGGGCGAGAATTTCGGCGTGCTTTTTCATATGAGCGCGTACGCCGTCGGCGTTGCCGAAAAATCTTACGTGACGGAGCTGGTTTATCTTATCAAAGCTTATTGTCTGCGCCGTCATAATCGACTTTATCTGCTTCATATTATTCTCGTTTGCAGCGATTATAGCCACACCCGAGCCCGAATAGGTTATTTTGGAGGTGGAAGCGAAGTAGAAAACTCTGTCCTCTGTACCAAACTCTTTGCAAGCCTCAAAAATATCAAGAAGAACATCTCCCTTATCGCAGAAATCATGTACCGCATAAGCGTTATCCCACATAATTCTGAAGTCGGGGGCGGCGGTCTTCATAGCTGCGAGGCGTTTTACAGTCTCGTCGGAATACGTAATTCCGTCAGGGTTGGAGTATTTAGGACAGCACCAAATTCCCTTCACTGTCGGGTCAGCTACAAGTGCTTCAACCGCGTCCATATCGGGACCTGTGGGCGTCATATTAACGTTTATCATTTCAATACCGAGCGACTCGGTAATCTTGAAGTGTCTGTCATATCCCGGCACGGGGCAGATAAATTTCACCTTTTCCTCTCGGCACCAAGGCTTCTCGCTGCCAAAAACACCGTAAAGCATAGCGCGCGCAACTGCGTCGTACATAAGGTTGAGAGATGAGCTTCCTCCCACGAATATATAATTTTGAGGTATGCCTAAAAGGTCGGCAAACAGAGCTTTCGCCTCGGGAATTCCGTCAAAAAGCCCGTAGTTTCTGCAGTCAAAGCCCGCCTCGGTGGTATATCCGTCCGCAACGGAGACACAGGTGAGCATTCCGTCTGACAGATCAAGCTGCTCGGAGTTTGGCTTGCCACGTGACAAGTCAAGGGAGAGCTTCTGCTCGCAGATGGCTTTATATTGAGCTTCAAGACTTGCCTTTTCGCAGACAAGCTGTTCTTTGGTCATTTCTATGTAATTCATTGGCGCTCTCCAAATAATGAAAATATACTTTTTGTATTATAGCATAAACAGACAAAAAAAGCAAGAGTAAATTTGAAATTTTGCAAAATTTCTAAATTTACCCTTGACTTTCCCAAAATCTCCTCGCAATTTCTGCAAGAGAGGAGGAATTTCCTGCATATTTTATGTTCTTCCACTCATGTGGAAACAGCTCTCTGTACTTGGGCTCGGAATAGCGGTCGTCAATGAGAACGGCAATTCCTTTATCACTATCACGACGGATAACTCTGCCCACCGCCTGAAGCACGCTGTTCATGCCCGGGAAGGTGTACGCGTAATCATACCCCTGCGAGCATTTTTCCTCATAGTAATCCCGCATTATGTTGCGCTCGTTTGAAAGTCCCGGCAATCCTACACCGACCACTATAACGCCGATAAGTCTGTTTCCGGGCAGGTCTATTCCCTCAGAGAACTGTCCTCCCATAACGCAAAAACCTATGCGGAGCTTGTTGTCATCCTGGAAAAACTCCAGAAATTCCTCGCGGTCACGGTAGGACATTCCCTTTTTCTGCAATATGGTCTTGACTTTAGGGTACTTTGCGGAGAATTTTTCCGCGACCTTTTCCATAAAGCTGTACGACGGCAGAAAAACTATATAGTTGCCCGCACGGGCGGAAGCGGTCGCCGCCACACAGGACGCAATTTTAGCGTAGGATTTTTCTCTGTCCTCGTATCGTGTGCTGACAGTGTCCACCGCCGCCACGCAGAGATTTTCGGGCGGGAACGGTGACGGGAAGCTGACCGATACTCCCTTTTTGCCACCGCCGAGAATGTCGGCAAAATACTCTGTAGGTGTGAGTGTTGCCGAGAAAAGCACCGAAGAGCAAGCACGGTTTAGCGCGGAATCTAAAAGGCTTGACGGATCAAGGCAATAGAGCAATATCTCAACGTCGTGATTGTTAGTGTTTATAAATACGAGATAGTTGTCTCCAAAGCATTCCTCTGAAACCTTATATTCGCGTATTTTGGAGTGTAATTCCTCAATTTTATGATACGCGGGGCTGTCCGAATTATATTTGAGCCACCTCTCGCACGCCTTCTGGCAGGACGCAAGCTTTTCGGACAGATGCTCGGGAATTTGCTTACCTATATAATATCCTATTTTATTTTGATTATGATCGTAGCGTATATTGTCCTCACAAAGCCTCTCAAGCTTTTCAAGCTCGCAAATAACCCCGTCGATCTCGGGCAGGAGAGTTGAGTTCTCACTCAAGCACTCGCAGACCCGCTCAAGCTCACCGCTGGATAGCTTTGCGGAAAACAGATCTCTTGCCCTGTCGGGCAGATTGTGCGCCTCGTCGATAAGAAAAATATATTTCTCACCGCGACTGCCGTCCGCAAAATATCTCTTGAGATAGACTGTGGGTGAAAAGATATAGTTATAGTCGCAAATTATAACGTCGCAAAGCTCGGACAAGTCAAGCGACAGCTCGTGAGGACAAACGCGATGCTTTTTCGCCACGCGCAGAATATCGGCGCGGTCAAACTCAAACCCGTTCTCTATAAGCTCAAATATCGCTCCCTCGACTCTGTCGTAATACCCCTTTGCATAAGGGCATATATCACTCCTGCAATACGATGACACCCTGCCGCCGCTCGCCTTTGCCTGCTCGCAGATACAGCTCTGCTCCTTTGAGGAAAGCACACAGGTGTATATATTTGCACCGTGCGAGCGCATATTTTTCGCCGCCGCAAGCGCCTCTCGGCGTATGCTCGCCTTTGAGGTCAGGTAAAATATCTTGTCGGCTACCCTATCGCCTAAGCTTTTGATCGAGGGGTAAAGGGTTGAAATCGTCTTTCCTATTCCCGTGGGGGCTTGGCAGAAAAGTCTGTTGCCGTGTCGTATATCTCGGTAGCATTCCTTTATCATCTCCGCCTGACTGTCGCGAAGCCCTCTGTACGGGAACACTGCGTCAGATAGCGAGGGGACTCTTTCCCTTTTAGAATAAGACAAGAATTTTCCTCTTTGATGTATTTTTGCGAGCATTCGAGTGTAAAAATCGCGAAGCTCATTCAAAGACGCGTAGGAATACGACGGTTCCACCTCGCCGGTTTCCGTATTGTACGAAGCCATACAAAGCTCGACACTCTCCACGTCCTTTTGTCTGCACAAAAAATACGCCAACGTATGCAGCCTTGCGCGATAAAAGTCCTCGCTTACAAGTGGTGCACCGTACTTATTTACCACGCGTATCTCGACTACGCAATAGCCGTCAGGCTTTTTGATAACGCCGTCACATTCTCCGCTTACAAAATAGTATACGTCGTCAAGGCGCAAGGTGTTCGTAAGCGATACGTTCATATAATATTCCCCACCCATAGCGGACGCAAGTCGAGGGGCAACTCCGCGCTTGAGCTTTGTCGCCGAGGTGTATTCCCTTGCCGCATAGCCATCAAGGTCACGTCTTCCAAATATATCAAAGCAGAGCTGGTCTGCACATATTTCTATATGGTCGTATTCAAGACTGTATTTCACACCAATGCCCTGCCTTTCATAGAATAATACAAGATTATTATAACAAATACGAGAGGTTATGTCAACAAAATTACCAATATTTTAGGACTTACAATCCCCACTGAAATGTATTATAATATTAGTGTGGATACAAGCCTATGCAATAGGCTGGAAAGGATTTTTATGGAACTCATTGTAATAAGTGACGATAAACTTAAAATAATGCTCTCCGAGGAGGATATGCAGCGCTATCATATCTCGGGCGACGAGTTTGACTATTCCAAGCTCTCCACAAGAACTATACTTAAAAGCATTTTAAGCGACGCAAAAACCCTTACGGGCTTTGACACCGAGGGTGAGAGATTTTTCGTTCAGCTTTTCACGTCGGCTCACGGCGGCTGCGAACTCTTCATCACTAAAGGTGAGCAGGATGATTATACGATCGGTGCAGAAAGCGAGAAAAAAACTCCACCCGCGCGCCGTACATATCAAAGTCTGTATTCTTTTGATACATTTTATAATCTCATATCTTCCTGCCGACGCCTGAAACCATTTGCCAAAGATGTTGACAGTGTTGCATACTCGGATATTTCGGGAGGATATTTTCTCTCACTTAAACACGCAAATCTATCGCCTTATACAAGGCTTGATAAGTTTACGTTTCTGCTTGAATACGGCAAGCGCGAAAACAGCGAGAGCTTTGAGAAATATATTCAGGAATACGGAAATTGGATATGCAAGGACGCAGTATCAGTCCTCGGCTCGCTCTAAAATTTGCTTTTCCTATTGAAATCACGGATGTTTTTTGATATAATGGTATCAGATAATATCCTTTGGAGGTTTTAATATGACTTGGGATGAGTTGAGAGCCGCTTGTGAGAGCTGCGAAAAATGCGAGCTTTGCAAGACACGCACGAATTGCGTATTCGGTGTGGGAAATACAAACGCAGATATTATGTTCGTGGGAGAAGCTCCCGGACAGCAGGAGGACCTTTCGGGGACGCCCTTCGTTGGCCGCGCGGGTCAGCTGCTTGACAAGTATCTTTATGCAATCGACATAAAGCGCGAGGACGTTTATATTGCAAACATCCTCAAATGCCGTCCGCCTCAGAACCGTGACCCCCGTCCCGACGAGGAGGAGGCTTGCATAGACTATCTGCGCGAGCAGGTAAAGCTCATAAATCCCAAGGTGATAGTCTGTCTTGGACGCATCTCGGCTATGAAGCTTATAAAGCCTGATTTCAAGATAACGCAGGAACACGGTATGTGGTTTAAGAAAGGCAACTATCTTATGACCGCAGTCTACCACCCCGCAGCGCTTCTCCGCGACCCGAGAAAAAAGGAAGATATGCTCCGCGATATGCAAAAAATCAAGGAAAAGATACAGGAAGTCTGATATAAA